>JAOTWE010000002.1 GCA_029863065.1 Betaproteobacteria bacterium | reverse complement strand
CGACTACCTCGAGACGCTCGACTGGGACAAGACGCCGCCGGCGCCCAAGCTCCCGGCGGAGGTGATCGCCCGGACCTCGCAGAAGTACCGCGAGGCGCTCGAACGCCTGACCGGGAGAAAGCTTGCATGATCGGCATCGTGATGGGTTCCGCCAACGACTGGGAGGTCATGAAGGCGGCAGCGAAGACGCTGGAGGAATTCGGCGTCGCCTACGAGGCGCAGGCGATGTCGGCCCACAGGACCCCGCACGCCGTTGCCGAGTGGGCGCACGGCGCGGCGAAGCGCGGCATGAAGGCGATCATCGCCGCGGCGGGCGGCGCCGCGCATCTCGCCGGCGTGGTGGCGGCGCACACGACGCTGCCGGTGCTCGGCGTGCCGATGCCCTCCAAACATTTGCAGGGACTCGATTCGCTGCTGTCCACGGTGCAGATGCCGAAAGGCATCCCGGTGGCGACCTTCGCTATCGGCGAGGCGGGCGCGGCGAACGCGGCGCTCTTCGCCGTGGCGCTCCTGGCGCTCTCCGATCCGGCCATGGCGAAGAAGCTGGAAGAGTTCCGCCGCAAGCAGACCGAAGCGGTCCTGAAAGCCGCGCCGCTGAAGCTGTGAGCGCGGACGTCCGCCGCGCCGCGGAAATCCTCAAGCGCGGCGGGCTGGTCGGGTTTCCCACCGAGACCGTGTACGGGCTGGGCGCGGATGCGTCCAGCAAGGAAGCGGTCGCGCGCCTTTACGCGGCGAAGCGCCGGCCCGCGGACCATCCGGTAATCGTGCACTTCGCCGACGCCCGGCAGGCGTTCGCCTGGGCGCGCGACGTTCCGGAAGGTGCGAGAAAGCTCGCCGAAAAATTCTGGCCGGGCCCGCTGACCCTGGTCCTCAAGAAATCAAGAAAAGCGGGCGATTTCGTCACCGGCGGCCAGGACACGATTGGCGTTCGCGTGCCCGCGCATCCGGTCGCGCAGGAATTGCTGAAGGCGTTCGGCGGCGGCATCGCCGCGCCTTCGGCGAACCGTTTCGGCCAGCTTTCGCCGACCACCGCGGCGCACGTGCGCGCGGACCTCGGCAAGGACGCGGAGCTGGTTCTCGACGGCGGGCCGAGCGAGGTGGGCATCGAGTCCACAATCGTCGATCTTTCGGGCGAAGGCGCGGTGCTCCTCAGGCCGGGGCGGATCTCCCGACCGGAGCTGGAACAGGCTCTCGGCGCACTGATCCAGGAAAAGCGCGCCGACTCGCCGCGCCACTCGGGCGGGCTCGAGCGCCACTACGCGCCCAAGACCCCCGCGCGCCTCGTGCCGCCGCACGAGCTCGATCGCGAAATCACGCGCTTGCGCGACAAGGTGGCGGTGCTCGCGTTCTCGCGTCCGGACGAGCGTGTGGACTACTGGTTGCGCATGCCGCGGGAACCCTTGGGGTACGCGCAGAGGCTCTATGCCACGCTGCGCGAGTTGGACGGCGCAGGCTGCGAGAGTATCCTCATCGAAGCGCCGCCCGAGACTCCGGAATGGGCCGGGGTGCGGGATCGGCTGGTGCGGGCGACAACATGAAACGTCTCGGCCTGGTCCTGGTTTTCCTGCTCGCCGGCTGCACGCACGCCAGCGTGCAGATGAATTCGGGCGGCGGCGCGATGTCCACCACCACCAGCGTTTCGGCCGGCTACAGCGGTCACGGCAGCGCGGCGGCCTGGGTGCTGATCGGCATCGGCCTGGTTGCGGCGGAGTATGGCGGCAGCCAGGCGGCGCGAGAGCGCGGGCTCGAGCCTGAGCCTGCGGGCGCGCGTAATCTCGATGCCTCGCGGCAGGTGAATGAGCAGGATTGCTCGAAGCCGATCAGGGACTGGTCGGCTAATCTGAAGTGCAAGTAGGAGGCGGGTTTCCCGATCCGCGCTACCTGATCAGCGCACGCGAGCTGAATGAACGCCTGGGCGCGGTGACCCTGGTCGACCTGCGTCCCGCAGAGGACTTTGCGCTGGGCCACATTCCGGGAAGCGGGCATCTGGACATCTACGGCGTCAGCCTGAACGACTCCGCCGAAGCGCCGCTGAACGCCTTCCTCGCCATCTTTCGCGTGCTGTTCGGGACCCGCGGCGTCGCCGCGGACCGGCCGGTGGTGATCTACGACCACGAATCGGGTGAGCGCTCGGCGCGCGCGGTGTGGCTCCTCGCGGTGCTGGGCCATCCGGATGTCCGTCTTCTCGATGGCGGCACCCAGGCGTGGATTGCGGCGGGTGGGCAGCTTGCGCGGGTGACTTCGGCACCGGCGCCAGTCGATCCGGCCAAGGCGCCGCCGGCCGCGCCGCCTTTCAAGGGCAAGATGAATCTGGATCTGCTGGCGACCCGGTTCGACGTCCATCGCGCCATCGGCGACGAAAGCGCCGTCATCCTCGACGTGCGGCGCGAGTCGGAGTATCGGGGCACGGAAAAGCGGGCGCGCCGCGCCGGCAAAATTCCGGGCGCCGTGCATGTGTTCTGGCGCGAACACCTGGACGCGCGCGGCGCGTTCCGGCCGGCTGACGACATCCGCAGGCTCTATGAGTCGCGGGGAGTGACGCCGGACAAGACCGTGATTCCCCTATGCCAGGGCGGCTACCGCTCGGCGAGCACCTTCATTGCGCTCAAGTCGCTCGGCTATCCGCGGGTGAGGAACTACGTCTCGGCGTGGGGAGAGTGGGGCAACCGGGACGATTCGAAGATCGTCGTGCCGGCGGCGGGAGGAATCGATGGGACTGTATAGCAGGTACATCCTCCCCAAAGTCGTCCACTTCACGTGCGGCTTGAAGCCGAACATGCGTCAGCGCGAGAAGGTGGTGCCGCTCGCCCGTGGGCGGGTTCTTGAAATTGGCATCGGTTCTGGCTTGAACCTCCCCTTTTATGATTCCTCGAAGGTAAGCAAGGTCTGGGGCCTCGATCCGTCGCCAGAGATGACCCAGATGGCAAGACGGGCCGCGGCTTCGCTCCCCTTCGAGGTGGAGTTCATCGGCTTGCCGGGCGATGAGATTCCGCTCGAGGACGGCAGTGTGGACACCGTGGTCGTGACCTACACGCTCTGCACCATTCCTGATACGACCCCTGCACTGCGCCACATCAGCCGGGTCCTGCGGCCCGGCGGCGAATTGCTCTTCTGCGAGCACGGGGCGGCACCGGACGCGAATGTCCGCCGCTGGCAGGACCGCCTCAATCCGATCTGGAAGCGGCTCGGCGGCGGATGCAATTTGAATCGCCCGATCCCCGCGCTTATCGAGGCGGGAGGATTCCGGATCAACAGCTTGGACACCATGTACATACCGGGCTGGCGCCCGGCAAGCTTCAACTACTGGGGTACCGCCGTTCCGCGATGAGCACCGTCGCAAGCCGTCGGCCTAACCTCGCGTTTGCGAGCGGACGCGCCGAGCAACCGTGCGCCGCTCAACGCGAATTTCAGGTGCAATCAACGGGCCACACCAGGAGGCAAGCATGACCGATCAGTCAGGCGAGAAGACAAAGCTGGAGAAATCGAGGAACATCATCGCGCAACTCAAGGAAATGGACCACTACGCCAAGGCGAACATCGAGAAGCTCACCGAGTTCTGGCTGCTGCTCGAGGGCGAAATGAAGCAGAAGCAACTGGCGAAGAAACTTGAGGCACTGCTCACCCACCAGAACGCGTTTCATGATGCACTCGCCGTGCTGGTGAAGGATTACGAGGCGGAGTGCGAACGGCTCGAAAAAGGCGGTTCTTGATACCGCTTGGCGTCCGGCGACAGCCCATCGAAGGGAGGCGTATGCGAGCGAAATCCAGAATCAGCGCTTCGGTTCTCATTGTCATCGGCGTACTGTTTCTGCTGTCGAACTTCGGCTGGATACCGCGCGTCGGGCCGCTGTTCGCCCAGTGGTGGCCGGCAATCCTCATTATTGTCGGCATCTACCTGCTGGTGCAGCGCTAGTGCGCTTGAGCAGCACGAAGTCATGTAGGAACATGCGGGTGGGAGGTGGGCAATGCGACGAATCATGGTGCGTTACAAGGTCAAGGCCGACAAGGCGCCGGAAAACGAGGTCTACATCGGAAACGTGTTCGAGCAGCTCCAGCGCGACCAGCCCTCCGGCCTGCGCTACGCCTCGTTCAAGCAGGCCGACGGCGTGAGCTTCGTGCATCTCGTGTCGCTGGAAACGCCCGACGGCAGCAACCCGCTCGGCGAGCTGCAGGCCTTCAAGGAATTCACCGCCAAGATCAAGGACAGGTGCGACGAGCCGCCGGTGGCGGCGGAGCTGACGGAAGTCGGCACCTACCGCTTCTTCGGCGGCTAGCGGGCGCTTACGCGCGCCCCGCCCCCGCCTTGCCGTTCGCCACTTCGTACGTCGCCAACGTCCGGCAGGCCGCGTCGCGCACCTGTACCGTCTGCATCGCCCGCAGATCCGCGCGCAGCGCGCGCGGCGTCACTTCCATGCGCACGTAGCCGCGAAAGCGGCTGTCGAGCAGCTGCATGTGCGGATTGTCGGGGAGCAACTTGTTCAACCGCTCCTGCGTCGCGGCCTGCGAGGTGATCGAGGTACCGACGAACTCGCTCGCCACCACGGGCGAGGCCGGGTCGTCGAAATCCAGCTTCAGGTCGCACACATTGAATAGGTGCACGTCGCCGCCCAGCACCACCGGATTGGCGATGCGCCGCACCGACAGGAACGACAGCAGCCGCTGGCGCGCCGCCGGGTAGCCGTCCCAGCCGTCGGTCCAGGCGCGCCGGCCCGGCCCGGGCTTCTGGTCGAACTGCGCCATGCGTGTCTGCTGCGCGAGCAGGTTCCAGCGCGAGCGCGACTCGCGCAGCGCGCTCTCCAGCCAGCGCTCCTGAGCGCGCCCGAGCATCGAGCGCTCGCCATCGAAGAGCTGCGCACACTTTTCCACATCCACGGTGTTCGAGCCGCCGCTTCGCCCGCGCCGCGGGCAGGGGTGCCAGGAGCGATACTGCCGCGTATCCAGCACAAAGAACCGCCCGAGCGTCCCCCAGCCAAGCTGCGTGTGCAGGCGCATGTCGGGACCCCGCGGGCGCATGCGCTCGGGCAGCGGCATGTGCTCGTAATAGGCGCGATAGGCGGCGGCGCGGCGCGCGAGGAACTGCTCGCGCGGCATGCCGTCCTCTGGCCGGTCATCGGCGTAGTCGTTGTCCACCTCGTGGTCGTCCCAGGTGACGATCCACGGGCAGGCGGCATGCGCGGCCTGCAGGTCGGGGTCCGACTTGTAGAGCGCATAGCGCGCGCGGTAATCATCCAAGGTGTACGGTTCGCTGCCCGTGTGCTTGCGCACGTGATCCTTACCCCACGACGATTCGTAGATGTAGTCGCCCAGAAACGCGACGAGATCGGGCGCGTCCGCGGCGATGTGCCGGTGCGCGCCGTAGTAGCCCTGCTCGTACTGCTGGCAGGAGGCGAACGCGAAGCGCAGTCGATCTACGGCTGCGTCCAAGCGCGGCGCGGTGCGCGTGCGCCCGACCGGGCTCACGGCGTCGCCGGCCATGAAGCGGTACCAGTACCAGCGATCCGGCTCGAGCCCATTTGCCTCCACGCGCGCCGAGTGCGCCCAGTCGGGCTCCGCCGGCACGCTGCCCGACGCGACGATGCGGCGCATCGACTCGTCCGCCGCGATCTCCCAGCGCACCGGCACGGCGGCGGACCCGAAGTCGCCGAGAAGCCGCGTCCACAGCACCATGCCGCCCGGATGCGGATAGCCGGAGGCGACGCCCAGGCCGAAGGGGTAGGCGCCGGGCATCTGCGCTTCTTGCGCGCAGCCGGGCAGCGCGCGTGAAACACCCGCGGCAGCAAGGGCCTGCAGGAACCTGCGGCGGTTGACCATGGTGGCAGAATACCCGGTCCCTGTTCCAGAATGCTTGCCGGACCAGCGGGCTATGCGCGCTCGCATCGGACTACAAATCCGCTCGATGTGCGAGCCCGCGCCGGGGGCTACGTGGCCTGAAGAGGCATTTCATGGCATGCCGGGCCACCAGCCTCGGATTGCTTTTCCTATCTGTTCTTGACTACCAAAGGCGCAGCTTGAACTGAACCGATACCGCCCCGTCGACGCGGTTCGAAATCGTAGGCACGATGAAGAGATTCACGCCGACCCTCTCGTATTCCACGGCGAGCATCGGTAACGCGGCAAGGAACCAGCCGCCGTCGCGAAACCCGGGATAGCCGTCGAAAGCACCCAAAGCGATTCCCGCGCTCACGTTGACGCCGGCGGGTCGCCAATGCAGCGGACGCCATTGGTAGGCGCCATAGCGGCTTCTTGCCCTTTCACTGTTGATGAAAGTGCCGGCCGTCAGCGCGTGATCCTCGGCGAGCCCTACCTCGGCGCCGAGACCGATGTTGTCTTCGCGGAAGTCCTTACTGCGGTCAAAGTGAACGGAATAGGCACCTGCATTGACCCACACCTGTGGAGACCATTTCGCTGGCACCATTTGGGCATGGGCACTGGCGACTAAGCCGGCAATGCATGACGGGAGCAGCAGCCACTTATAGAACCGTAACATGACGGATTGGAAATTCCATTCGGTAAGCATCGTCGCGAGCACGGCAACCGCAATAAAGCGCATGTTCATCCCCCTGGCGCAGGTCTAACGGCGGCAAGGCACCGTTACGGTCGCTTCGCTTGCCGCCATTCCTGCGGCTAGAATATCGGCTTCCCGTAGCGAGGTGTTGCATGATCCATTTCGTCGTGCATGAAGAAGGCGACGGCGTCGGCGTCGTCGTCGTCGAGGGCGTGAAGAAGGGCCAGGAGCTCACCGGCTGGATCATGGAGGACGACAAGGAAATCAAGATCACGGCGAAGAGCGACATCCCGATCGGCCACAAGCTCGCCCTGAAGGACTACAGGCCTGGCGACACGGTGATCAAGTACGGCGTTGACATCGGCAAGGTGGTGGCGCCGATCGCCAGGGGCGAGCACACGCACATCCAGAACCTGAAAACCAAGCGGTGGTGAGCATGGACCTCTCGAAAGCGAGCTTCTGGGGCTACAAGCGCGAAAACCAGCGCGTCGGCGTGAGGAATCACGTTCTCATCCTGCCGGTGGATGACCTGTCAAATGCCGCCGCCGAGGCGGTGGCCAACAACGTCAAGGGGGCGCTGGCGATCCCGCATCCCTACGGGCGCCTCCAGTTCGGCGCCGACCTCGACCTGCACTTCCGCACGCTGATCGGCGCCGGCTCGAATCCGAACGTCGCCGCCGTGGTGGTGATCTGCATCGAAAACGGCTGGGCGAAAAAAGTGGCCGACGGCATCCGCGCCACCGGCAAGCCGGTTTCCGAATTCGGCATCGAGCAGCACGGCGACCACGACACCATCATGCGCGCCTCCAAGGCGGCGAAGGAATACGTGCAGTGGGCCTCCGAGCTGCGGCGCGAGGAGCGGCCGCTGAAGGACCTCTGGGTGTCCACCAAGTGCGGGGAATCCGACACCACCTCCGGCTGTGGCGCGAATCCGACCGTCGGCAACGCCTTCGACAAGATGTACCCGCACAAGGTCACTTTGGTATTCGGCGAGACCACCGAGCTCACCGGCGGCGAGCAGCTCGTGGCCGCGCGCTGCCGCAACGATGAAGTACGGAAGAAGTTCCAGTTCGTCTTCGACCGCTACCAGCAGGTCGTGGATCGCCACAAGACGAGCGATCTCATGGACTCGCAGCCGACCAAGGGCAACATTGAGGGCGGCCTCACCACCATCGAGGAGAAGGCGCTGGGCAACATCCAGAAGATCGGCCGGAAATGTGTCGTCGACGGCGTGCTCGACAAGGCGGAAATGCCGAGCGGACCGGGCCTGTGGTTCATGGATTCGTCGTCCGCCGCGGCCGAGATGGTGACCCTGTGCGCCGCGGCCGGTTTCGCGGTGCATCTCTTTCCCACCGGCCAGGGCAACGTCATCGGCAATCCGATCCTGCCGGTGATCAAGCTCTCCGCGAATCCGCGCACCGTGCGCACGATGAGCGAGCACATCGACGTCGACGTCTCGGGATTGCTGAGGAAGGAAATGACGCCGGACCAGGCGGGCGAAAAACTGCTCGAGTGCATGTTCCGCACCGCCAACGGCCGGCTCACCGCCGCCGAGGCGCTCGGCCACCGCGAATTCGTGCTGACGAGGCTGTACGAGTCCGCCTAGCACCTACGTATTGGTTCACGGCGCCTGGCACGGCGGCTGGTGCTGGCGCCGCGTCGCGGATCGCCTGGCTGCGGCCGGGCATCGCGTGTTCTGCCCCACGCTCACCGGTCTGGGCGAGCGGCGGCATCTGCTCAGCAGCGAGGTCAACCTCGAGACGCACATCCAGGATGTCGTCGGGCTCCTCGAGGCCGAGGAACTGACCGACATCGTGCTGGTGGGCCACAGCTACGGCGGCATCGTCATCACCGGCGTCGCGGCGCGTGCGAAGGCGCGCCTGCGGCAGCTCGTCTATCTCGATGCCGTGCTGGTCGAAGACGGGCAGGCGTGGTCCGACGTCTTTCCGCCGGAGGTAGTCGAGACGCGGCGCAAGTCGGCCGTGATGCAGGGCGGTGTCAAGACCATCCCGGCGCCCGATCCCGCCATCTATGGCTTCGCCGATCCGGCAGATACCGAGTGGGTCCGGCGGCGCATGACGCCGCACCCGTTCGCGACCTTCGATCAGAGAATGCACTGGGGCGGCGCCATCGGCAACGGCTTGCCGAAGGCGTACATCGATTGCCGCGAGCCTGCCATGCCGGCACTGGCGGCGATCAAGGAGCGCCACCGGGGAAAGCCCGGGTCGTCGTTCATCGATCTGAAAACCGGGCACGACCTGATGGTGAGCGCGCCGGAAGAGACGACGCGCATCCTCCTGCAGTACGCATGAACGCGACGCTGAAGGTCCGTGTCTGGCGCGGCGACGCCGCCGGCGCCTTCCGCGAGTACGAGGTGCCGCGCCGCGAAAGCCAGACCGTGCTCGACGTGGTGAGCCACATCCAGCGCGCGCTCGATCCGACGCTCGCCTACCGCTTTGCCTGCCGCGTCGGCATGTGCGGCTCCTGCGCCATGACGGTGAACGGTGCGCCGCGCTGGACCTGCCGCACGCACGTCGACAGGGTGGCGCGAGGCGGTCGGCTGGAAGTCGCGCCGCTGAGGAATCTCCCGGTGATCCGCGACCTCGTCGCCGACATGCGCGAGTTCTTCGACAAGTGGGCGCGCGCCGGCGGCCAGTTCAAGGGCGATCGCTCGCGCCACGACGAATTCGCGCGCGTCTCGCCGCAATCGGAGAAGCGCGGTCTCGCCGACGCAGGCATCGAATGCATCGGCTGCGCGGTGTGCTACAGCGCCTGCGACGTCGTGGCGCGCAATCCGGACTATCTCGGCCCGGCGGCGCTCAACCGCGCCTGGACGCTCGTGAACGACGAGCGCGATGCCGGGAATGCCGACCGGCTGCGCGCGGTCGCCGGCGACGCGGGCTGCCTGTCGTGCCACACGCACATGAGCTGCACGGAGCGCTGTCCGAAGGCGCTCTCGCCCACCGCCGGCATTGCCGGCCTGAAGCGCGCGGTGGCGGTCGCCGCGCTGCGAGGCGAACTGTGACGCGGCGCACCGAGACGCTGCTGTGGGTGGCGCAGCGCGCGAGCGCCGCGGTGCTGGCGGTCTGCGTGCTGGTGCACCTCGCGACCATCATCTACGCGGTACAGGGCGGCCTCACCGGCGCCGAGATTCTCGCGCGCACGCGCGGCAATATTGCCTGGGCCGCCTTATATTCGGTGTTCGTCCTCGCCGTCGCGGTGCACGCGCCGATCGGACTGAAAGCCGTACTTGCGGAATGGTTCGGTTGGCGTGGCCGCGCACGCGATCTGGCGCTCATCGTCTTCGCCGTGGTGCTCGCCGGCATGGGCCTGCAGGCGGTGCGCGGGGTGTTCGCTTGAGCCGCGGGCTCGCGCTCGCGCACCGGCTCTCGGGGTTAGCGCTCGCGCTCTTTCTGCCGGTCCACTTCTGGGTGCTGGCGCGCGCGCTGCAGCTGGATGCCTTCCTCGCGTGGACCGAGCAGCCGGCGGTGAAATTCGCCGAGTGGGGCCTGGTGACGCTGCTCGCCCTGCACCTCGCGGGCGGCGTACGGGTGCTGATGCTCGAGTTCCTGCCCTGGCGCGACTGGGCCAAGGGCCTGGCGGCGCTCGCCGCCGGATGCGCGCTCGCCGCCGGGCTGGCTTTCGCGCTCGCCCTGTAGAATGTTCCGATCGTGAGAGTCGACCTGAAGAGCGTCGAGGAGACGGCGAAGGAGCTCTACATCCGCGCGCTGAAGCGCCTGCCGCCCGACATCAAGCAGGGGTTCGATGCGCTCGCGAAGCGCGAGAGCAACGCCGGCGCGAAGCGCGTGCTCGGCACGATGATCGCCAACATCAAGGTCGCCGAGGACACCGACAATCTGCTGTGCCAGGACACCGGCATCCCGGTCTACAACGTCTGGATCGGGCGCGGCGTCGAGGTCGACGGCGTGGCGCTGAAGGAAGCCATCCGCGCGGGCTGCGCGCGCTCGACGCGCGAAAACTGCTTCCGCTCGTCGATCGTGCATCCCACCACGCGCGTCAATGAGCAGACCTCCTGCGGCCGCGGCATCCCGGTGATCAACCTCGATTTCACCGCCGCGCCCGGCACTCTGGTGATCGAGATGGTGCCCAAGGGCTCGGGCTCGGAGAACAACTCCTGGCTGAAGATGGCGATCCCCGCCGACGGCATCGATGCCATCAAGGTGTTCGTCGTCGACTGCGTGCTGCAGGCGGGCGGCATGACCTGCCCGCCGACCATCGTCGGCGTGGGCGTGGGCGGCACGGCGGACCTGTGCATGCACCTGGCGAAGATCGCGGCGACGCGGCCGCTCGGCTCGAATTGCGAGGACGCGGAGGGCGCGAAGCTCGAGCGCGCGCTCAGCGAGGCGGTAAACGTGCTCGGCGTCGGGCCGCAGGGGCTGGGCGGCGATTCCACGGCCTTTGCCGTGCACGTCGAGACCGCGGCCACGCACATCACCATGAACCCGGTGGCGGTGAACATGCAGTGCCACTCGGCGCGGCGAGCGCGCGCCACCATACGCGCAACGGGGGTGGAATATGGCCACTAGGGTGCTGCTGCTGCTGTTCCTCGTGTTCGCCCTGCCGCTGCAGGCCGCCGAAGTGGGGGGCGTGAAATTCGACGAGCGCGTGCGCGTCGCCGACTCCGAGCTTGCGCTCACCGGCGCGGGCCTGCGCCAGCGCTTCATTTTCGACGTGTACGCCATGGCGCTCTACGTGCGCGATGCGAACGCCGACCTGGTGATGCAGCCGGGGGCGAAACGCATCGCCATCCACATGCTGCGCAACGTCGATGCCGATACCTTCGCCAAGGCGCTGGTCGACGGCATGCGCCCGAATCACGACGAGCAGACGATGAAGGCGCTCGAGCCGCGCATTGCGGAGTTGAATGCGGTCATGGCGCAGATGCAGGAAGCGAAGAAGGGCATGGCGATCACGCTCGACTGGCTGCCCGGAACCGGCACGCAGATGACGGTGGACGGCAAGGCCGCCGGCGCGCCCATCGCCGGCGAGGACTTCTACCAGGCGCTGCTGCGCGTCTGGCTCGGCCCGAAGCCGGTGCAGGACGACCTGAAGAAGAAGCTCCTCGGCGGCTAGGGCGATGGCGCACTACGATTTCACCATGCCCGTGAGCGAGGCGCGGACGCGCGCCTTGCGCGTCGAGGACACGGTGACGCTCAACGGCACGCTCTACGGCATCCGCGACGCGACGCAGATCCACATGTTCGACCGCGGCAGGAAGACCCGCTTCGACCTCTCGGGGCACGCGGTGATCCACACCGCGCCCAACGTGCGCAAGGTGGAAAAGAGCGCGCAGCACCCCGCCGGCTATGCGCCGCTGTGCATCGGCACGACCACCAGCGACCGCATGGAACGCTTCAGCCGGCCGCTCATGCAGCAGTACGGCGTGCGCATGATCATCGGCAAAGGCGGGCTGCGCGAAAATTCGCTCGCGACTTTCGGCGAGCTGGGCGGCGTCTACGTCGCGATCATCGGCGGCGCCGCGGCGCTCGAGACCACTTGGGTCGAGGCGATCGAAGACGTCGATCTGGACGACCTGTATCCGGAGTCGCTGTGGAAATTCCGCGTGCGGGGCTTCGGCCCCCTGCTGGTGGCCATGGACAGCTTCGGCGGCAGCCTGTATTCGCGGGTGCGTAACGCCGCGGAAGCGAAGCGCGCCGAGGCGCTACGGCGGCTTGGCGTGGGGTAGAATCCGCCGCGCACTACGGCAGTACCCCACCTACAGGAGGAAAGACCATGAAATCGCTGTTGCGCGTCGCGGCGCTCGCCGCCGGCACGCTCGCGTTCGCAGTACAGGCACAGAACATTTCCATTGCGACCGGTGGCACCGGCGGCGTCTACTACCCGATGGGCGGCGGCATCGCCGCCGTGCTCTCGAAGTACGTGTCCGGCATGCAGGCGACCGCCGAGGTCACCGGCGGCTCGGTCGCCAACCTGCAGCTGATCGGCACCGGCAAGCCCTATATCGCGCTCAGCATGGCGGACGCCACGCTCGACGCCTACAAGGGGCAGGACAAGTTCAGCGGCAAGCCGGTCCCGGTGCGCACGCTGATGGTGCTCTACCCCAACCGCATGCACGTGGTCTCGGTCGAGGGCACCGGCGTGACGAAGATTTCGGACCTGAAGGGCAAGCGCGTCTCCACCGGCTCGGGCGGCAGCGCCACCGAAGTGATGGCGTTCCGCGTCATCGAGGCGGCGGGGCTGGACAAGGACAAGGACATGACGCGTGAGCGGCTCGGCGTCGCCGAATCGGTGAACGCACTGAAGGACCGCAAGATCGACGCCTTCTTCTGGGTCGGCGGCCTGCCGACCGCCGCGGTGACCGACCTCGCCAACACGCCCGGCGCGAAGATCAGGATGATCGACATCGCCGACCTGGTGCCGGCGATGAACAGGAAGTACGGCAACCTGTACGTGAAGGACGTGATCGCGAAGGACGTGTACAAAGGCATGGAGGCGGACAATCACCAGGCCACGGTGATGAACCTGCTGATCGCCCATCAGAGCATGGACGACAAGACCGCCTACAGCATCGTCAAGGCGGTGTTCGACCACCGCGACGAGCTGATCCGCGTGCACAAGGAAGCGGCCAGCTTCAAGCTCGAGAACCAGAAGACGGATGCTTCGTCCATTCCCTGGCATCCCGGCGCCGTCAAGTACTTCGCGGAGCAGGGCATCAAGATCAACTGAGGCTGCGCCGCACCCGAGCCCCGTCCAGCCTGCTGGCGGGGCTTTTTGTTGGAGGGAGACACCGATGAGCGAAGACGTCACGCTGCTGCACAAGCCTGCAGCCGAAATCAGCGCCGAGGCGCTGGCGCGCGCCGAGGAGATAATCGAGCGGGAAGAGGGCGTCCACAACAAGCTCACGGGCTGGCTCGCCGGGCTGGTCGCCACGGTCGCGGTAGCGATGTCGCTGTTTCACCTCTACACCGCGTACGCCATCGTGCGGCCCGAGCACCTGCGCGCGATCCATGTCGCCTTCGTGCTGTTTCTGACGTTCCTGATCTTTCCGCTCGCCAAGCGCTTCCGGCACCGCGTCATGGGGTGGGACTGGCTGCTGGCGGCGGCGGGCATCGCCACCACCGTCTACCTGATCGCGGGCGGCGACGATTTCTTCGACCGCTCGATCCTGCCCAACAATTGGGACATCGCGTTCGGTGTGGTCCTCGTCGTCCTCATCCTGGAAGCGATGCGGCGCACCACCGGCTGGATCATGCCGTTCATCACCTCGTGCTTCCTGGCGTACGCTTTCTTCGGCGAGTACCTGCCGGCGCCCTGGACGCACAAGGGCTACGAGATTCCGCGCCTGGTGGGCCACATGTACATGACGCTGGAGGGCATCTACGGTACCGCGATCGCGGTTTCATCGACGCTGATCATCCTGTTCACGATCTACGGCGCTTTCCTGCAGTTTTCCGGCGCGGGCAAGTTCTACATCGACTTTTCATTTGCCGCGATGGGCGGCAAGCCGACCAGCGCGGGGCGCACGGTGACGCTGGCCTCGTTCCTGCTCGGCGGACCGTCGGGATCCGGCGTGGCGACCACGGTGACACTCGGCGCGGTGGCCGCGCCGATGCTCGCCAAGGTCGGCTACAGCAAGAACGAAGCCGGGGGACTGCTGGCCGCGGGCGGCCTCGGCGCGATCATCTCGCCACCGGTGCTGGGTGCCGCGGCGTTCCTCATCGCCGAGTTCCTGAAGATCTCGTACCTGGACGTGGTGCTGATGGCGACGATCCCGACCTGCCTGTATTACCTCGCGCTGTTCATCATGGTCGAGATCGACGTGCGCAAGTTCGGCATGAAGGACGTGCTGTTCGAGCAGGTCGAGTCGGCCTGGAGCCTGACGAAGAAGTACTGGTTCCATTTCCTGTCGCTGGTGTCGATCGTCGTCTTCATGCTGCTCGGCTTCTCGCCCGAGCTGTCGGTGTTCTGGGCGACCGTGGTGGCCCTCGTGACCAGCTTCCTGCACCGGGACTGCGCGCTGCTGTCCTACGACTGGCTGCGCGGCCGCGAGCCGTTGCTGCGCGGCTTCCTCGGCTCGGGACTCATCAAGGCCCTGGACGGCGGCTCGCGCGCGGTGCTCAACGTCGCCGCCACCTGCGCCGGCGCCGGCCTCATCGTCGGCGTGGTGACGCTCACCGGGCTCGGGCTCAAGTTCAGCTCGATCGTGCTCGCCTATGCCGGGCACTCGCTGCTGCTCACGGCGATCTACACCGCGCTCATCGTCTGGATCGTCGGGCTGGCGGTGCCGGTGACCGCGAGCTACATCATCTGCGCGGTGATCGCCGCGCCGGCGCTGATCGCACTGAAGGTTCCCGAATTCGCGGCGCACATGTTCATCTTTTACTACGCGGTGCTGTCGGAGGTCTCGCCGCCCACCGCGCTGTCGCCGTTCGCGGCGGCCGCCATCACGGGCGGTGACCCCTACAAGACCACGTTGCAGTGCTGGAAGTACACGGCACCCGCCTTTCTCGTGCCGTTCATGTTCGTGCTCGATCCGAGCGGCACCGGGCTCCTGCTGACGGGCTCGATCAAGACGCTCGGCAACGCCGACTGGGGCTCGATCGCGCTCGTGACCTTCACCGCCGCGATCGGCATCGCGGCGCTCGCCGGCGGCCTGCAGGGGTGGTTGCTCAAGCGCACCAACCTCGCCGAGCGACTGATGCTGATCGTGGCCGGCTTCCTCCTCGTTTATCCTAAAGCGATGTTCGATGCCATCGGCTTCGCGCTGGTCGCGCTCGTGGTGCTGCTGCAGTGGCTGAAGCGGGACCGTGCGCTCGCTTGACACCGATATCCTGATCCTCGGCTCGGGTGGCGCGGGCCTGTTCGCCGCGCTGCACGCACATGCAGCCGATCCTTCGCTTTCGATCACCGTCGCGGTCAAGGGTCTGCTCGGCAAGTGCGGCTGCACGCGCATGGTGCAGGGCGGCTACAACGTGGCGCTCGCCAGTGAGGACTCGGTCGAGCGCCACTTCATGGACACCATCGAGGGCGGCAAGTGGCTGCCCGACCAGGAACTCGCCTGGAAGCTGGTCACGCTGGCGGTGGAGCGCGTGCGCGAGCTCGAGAACGAGCTCGGCTGCTTCTTCGACCGCAACGCCGACGGCACGGTGCACCAGAAAGCCTTCGCCGGGCAGACGTTCGATCGCACGGTGCATAAGGGCGATCTCACAGGCATCGAGATCATCAACCGCCTTGCCGAGCAGGTCTGGGCGCGCCGCATCGACCGGCTCGAAGAGCACCGCGCGGTCGAGCTGGTGAAGTCTCGCGACGGTGCGGCGCTCGCCGGCGTGCTCATGATCGACATGCGCACGGGCGAATACGTATTCGTGCGCGCGAAGGCGGTGCTGCTCGCCACCGGCGGCGGGCCGACCATGTACCGCTACCACACGCCTTCGGGCGACAAGAGCTGCGACGGGCTTGCCATGGCGCTGCGCGCCGGACTGCCGCTGCGCGACATGGAGATGGTGCAGTTCCACCCGACGGGGTTACTTGCCGGGCCGCACACGCGCATGACCGGCACGGTGCTCGAGGAAGGGCTGCGCGGCGCGGGCGGCTACCTGCTGAACGGCGCGCGGGAGCGCTTCATGCCGGGCTACGACCCGCTCGCCGAACGCGCGACGCGCGATTTCGTCTCGCGCGCGATGTACACGCAGATGCGCAAGGGGAACCTCACGCCGAACGGCGGCCTGTACATCTCCATGGCGCATCTTGGCGCGGACAACGTGGCGAAGAATTTCAAGGGCATGGTGGAACGCTGCGCCGACTGCGGGTTCGACCTCGCCGGCGGGCTCGTCGAGGTGGTGCCCACGGCGCACTACATGATGGGCGGGGTGGAGTTCGCGCCGGACTGCACGACCGCGCTGCCGGGGCTGTTCGTCGCCGGCGAGGACGCGGGTGGCGTGCACGGCGCGAATCGCCTGGGCGGCAACGGCGTTGCCAATTCCACCGTGTTCGGCGCGGTGGCGGGCGACACGATGGCGGCGTGGGTGAAAAAGGCGGGCGCGCTGCGCGATCCGGAGCGCGCCGCGGTCGACGCCGCGATCGCGCGCTGCGAGCCGAAACGCGCCGCGTCGCATGGCTCGCTGGAAGCCCTGCGCGAGCGGCTCTATGACGTGATGTGGGAGAAGGTCGGCATCATCCGCGACGCCGCTGGCTTGCACGCGGCGCTCGCCGAAATCTCGGCGATCGGGGACGAACTGGCGTCGACCGGCATCGCCGACGCCAATCGCGCTTTCAGCTTGAGCTGGCACGACTGGCTGAACCTGAGGAGCCTCACCGAGACGAGCCGCGTCGTCGCACAGGCCGCGCTCGCGCGCGAGGACTCGCGCGGCGCGCACTTCCGCGAGGATTTCCCAGCTGCCGGCGCGCTGGAGCGCTCCGCCTACACCAGCGCCCGCTTTGGCGACGCCCGGCTCTCGATCGCCATGAAGCCGGTCGCGTTTACCCGTGTGAGGCCGGGAGAAACGCTACTGTAGAGGTTGGGCCAACGGCCCACCCATGGCGGGCCACGGGCCCGCCCTGCGATCCACGTTAGCCGAGGTGCTTCCTGAAGAACTCGAGTGTCCTCTGACGCGCGAGCTTTGAGGCTTCGGCGTTGAAGGACGCGCGGTGATCGCAATTGAAGCCATGCCCGGCGCCCGGGTAGTAGTGCGCGGTGATCTCGGGATGCGCCTTGGCGATTTCCTTGGCCTGGGCCAGGCTCGGCGTCTGGTCCTGCTCGCCGAAATGGCACATCGTCGGGCACTTGGGCTTCTCGCCGATGAATCCCGGCATGCCACCGCCGTAATAGGGTGCCGCGCAGGCGAGACCGCTCAGGCGTGCCGCCGCCACCCAGGCCACGGTGCCGCCCCAGCAATAACCGACGATGCCGACCTTGCCGGCGGCCTTGGCGACTTCGACCGCCGCCGCCGTGTCCTGCATGGTCTGCTTCCAGTCCATCTTCTGCATGAGTGCGCGGCCGGTCTCGATCTCGGGCGGCGTATAGCCGGTGTCGTAGCCGCGCTGCTCGCGGTCGAACATCGCTGGCGCGATGACGAGGTAGCCGTCCGCCGCGTAGCCGTCGGCGACCGCCTTGATGTGCTTGTTGACGCCGAATATTTCCTGGATCACGACGACGGCGCCGCGCGGCTTGCCCTGCGGCTCGGCGCGATAGGCGGCGAGCTTGTGGCCGTCAGCCGCCTTCAGTTCGATCATGCTTGCCATGGGTCCTCCTCCTGAAAAGCCTGCCGTTAGAATCGCCATTATGAAGAAGAATCCGGGCGAACTGTTCCGTCTGGCGAAGCAGGCGCTGTTGAACGCGGGCGCGCACGAAATCATGGCCGACACCGCGGCGCAGCATCTGCTGCGTGCCGAGCAGCAGGGTCTGCCCACGCACGGCGTGTCGCGCGTGCCGTTCTACTGCTCGATGCTGAGAAACGGCCGCGCCGACGGCGCCGCGCGCCCGGCGATCGCCGCCGAGAAGGCCGCCGTATGCCTGATCGACAATGCCGACGGCCTGCCCTACGAGTCTTGCGCCCTGGCGATCAAGGAGGTGATTGGACGAGCGCACAAGAACGGCATCGGCTTTGCCGGCATCCGCAACAGCGCGCACGTCGGCGTGCTCGGTATCCACCTCCTGGAGGTCGCGGCGGCGGGACTGGTGGGTGTCGCGTTCACCAATTCGCCGGCGGCGATCCCCGCCTGGGGCGGGAGGAAGGCGCTGTTCGGCACCGATCCGGTCGCCTTCGCCTTTCCGCGCAAGGGCGCCGATCCGATCGTCGTCGACCTGGCGCTCACCACCGTGGTGCGCGGCAAGATCATGGTGGCAATGCAAAAGGGCGAGCGCATCCCCGAGGGCTGGGCGCTCGACCGAGACGGCAAGCCGACGACCGACCCGAAGGAAGCCATCGAGCGCGGCAGCCTTTTTCCCATCGGCGGGTCGAAGGGCGCGATGCTCGCGCTCGCCTTCGAGCTCATGTGCGCCGCGCTCACCGGCGCGGCGATCGGACCCGAGGCGGATTCGTTCTTCGCCGAGCAGGGCAACAAGCCGCGCATCGGCCAGGCGTTCCTCGCCATCGATCCGGCGGCGCTCGCCGGCACCGACAAGTACCTGGAGCGCGTCGAGACCGTGGTGCGCGCCATGCTCGCCGACGAGGGCGTGCGACTGCCGGGTGCGCGGCGCTTCGCCGCCGAAAAGCGCCTGGCGCAGGAAGGCATCGAAGTGCCGGACGATCTCCTGGCGAAGATCGAGAAGCTATGTACGACGTAGTCGTTGCTTTTCCGAAGATGAAGGTCGCGGTGGTGGCGCGCGAAGAGCGCATCGCCGAAATCCGCTACCTGCCGCCCTCGGCACCCGTGGTCAAGCCGAAAAACGCCCTCGCCGAGCGCGCGGCGCGCCAGCTCGAGCGCTATCGCGAGGATGCGGACGCGGCGTTCGACCTGCCGCTCGCCATCGAGGGAACGGTGTTTCAGAAAAGCGTTTGGGCAGCGATGCGCGCCATTCCGCGCGGCCGCACGCGCACCTACGGCGAGCTGGCGCGCGAGCTCGGCGGCGAGGCGCGCGCCGTAGGCCAGGCCTGTGGCGACAATCGCCTGCCGATTGTCATCCCCTGCCACCGCGTCGTCGCCGCCGACGGCATCGGCGGCTTTGCGCACGCCACGGATGGCTACCTGATCGAGGCCAAGCGTTGGTTGCTCCTGCACGAAGCGCAAGCGGACGCCTTCGCGCTCAAGCCCTGAGCGACGCAGACGCGAAGTGGGTGGACGCGTTCTGCGACGCCTTGTGGCTCGAGGACGGCCTGGCGAAGAACACGCTCGAGTCCTACCGGCGCGACCTGGCGCAGCTCGCCGCATTCCTGAATGGGCGCGCGCTGGTGCAGGCGCGCGAGCAGGACCTGTTCGGCTTTCTCGCCGCGCGCCGCGGCAGGGCGACGAGCGCTGCGCGCATGCTTTCGACGCTGAAGCGCTTCTACCGCCATTGCCTGCGCGAGCGCCTGATCACCGCCGACCCGACGCTGAAGCTCGATCCGCCGCGGCGTGCGCCGCGCTTTCCGAAGAGCCTCTCCGAAGCCGACGTCGAGGCGCTGCTCGCCGCGCCGGACATCGCGGCGCCGCGCGGGCTGCGCGATCGCGCCATGCTGGAAGTGCTCTACGCCTCGGGCCTGCGCGTCTCCGAGCTCGTGGCGCTGAAGGTGTTCGAGGCCAACCTTGACGCCGGCGTGGTACGCGTGCTCGGCAAGGGGTCGAAGGAGCGCCTGGTGCCGCTCGGCGAGGAGGCGGTGTCCTCGGTGCAGCGCTATCTCGCGCAGGCGCGGCCCGCGCTGCTGAAGAAGAAAGCGAGCGACGCGCTGTTCGTCACCGATCGCGGCGCGGGCATGACGCGGCAGGCGTTCTGGCACCTGCTCAAGCGCTACGGCCGCCAGGCGGTTCCCGGCAAGCCGCTCTCGCCGCACGTGCTGCGCCACGCCTTCGCCACGCACCTCATCAATCATGGGGCGGATTTGCGCGTGGTGCAGATGCTTCTCGGGCACGCCGACATTTCCACCACGCAGATCTACACGCACGTCGCGCGCGAGCGCCTGAAGGCGCTGCACGCGAAGCACCATCCGCGTGGCTGACACGCCGGCGACCGTGTTCCTGAAGGCGCATCGCGTCGCCTACACGGAGCACGAGTACGCATACGTCGAGCACGGTGGCACCGAGGTGTCGTCGCGCGCGCTCGGCGTGCCCGAGCGCGAGGTGGTAAAGACCCTGGTCATGCAGGACGAGGCGGGCAAGCCGCTTCTCGTGCTGATGCAGGGCGATCGCAAGGTGTCGACGAAGAACCTCGCGCGCCAGGCCGGCGTGAAGCGGATCGAGCCGTGCCGGCCGGACGCGGCGCAGCGCCACTCGGGATACCAGGTGGGGGGCACCTCGCCCTTCGGCACGCGCAAGAAGCTGCCGATCTACCTGGAGCGGTCGATCCTCGAACTGCCGAAGATCTACATCAACGGTGGGCGGCGCGGTTTCCTCGTCGGCATCGCTCCCGGCGAGCTGGTGCGCGCGCTCTCGCCGCAGCTGGTGGACGTGGCGCTCGCGGACTAGCGCTTGCGCTCGATCGAAACGCCGACCAGCTTGGCATTGGCGAGCACGCCGACCTTCGCCGCGCTCACCTTCACCCAGGGGGCGCGGAATTCCTCGAGCAGCAGTTGCGCGATGCGCTCGGCCAGCGTCTCCACGAGGCGAAAGTGACCGCTGGAGGCGAGCGCCTTGATGCGCAGCGCCACCTGCTCGTAGTCGATGGTGTCGGCCACCCGGTCGCTCTTGAACACCGCGGTGCCGGGAATGCCGATCTCCAGATCGACGGACACCGTCTGCGCCACGTGGCGCTCGCGCTGGTGAATGCCGATCAGCGCTTCGACGCGCAGGTCGCGGATCAGAATGGCGTCCATGGTCGCGCGATTATAGGGGCGCGCGGGTAACATTCGGGTCATGCAGAGTGCGCTCGTCGTCCTTGGCGCCTACCTCATCGGCTCGGTGTCCTTCGGCATCGTGCTCTCGCGGCTTGCGGGCATGCCCGATCCGCGCAGCTACGGCTCCGGCAATCCCGGCGCCACCAACGTGCTGCGCAGCGGCCGCAAGCTCGTCGCCGCGCTCACGCTGCTCGGCGACGGCGGCAAGGGCTGGCTGGCGGTTGTCCTCGCTCAGCTCTGGACCGGCCAGTCGGCGCTCGGCGGTCTGGTCGTGCCGCTCGCGGGCGTGGCGGTATTCCTCGGCCATCTGTTTCCGGTCTTTCACCGCTTCGCCGGCGGCAAAGGCGTGGCGACGGCCGCGGGCGTGCTGCTCGCGTTCAACGTCTGGCTCGGCCTCGCCACGCTCGCCACGTGGGCGGCGATGTTCGCGTTCTTCCGCATCTCGTCGCTCGCGGGGCTGGTGGCAGCGGTGTTCGCGCCGTTCTACACCTTCTGGCTGTTCGGCCTGCAGCCGGTCTTCCCGGCCGTCGTCGCCATCGCCGTGCTCATGGCCTGGCGGCACAAGGACAACCTGCGGCGGCTGCTGTCCGGCGCCGAGCGCCGCGTGGGCGACAAGGCTAGCCCGCCGCCGCCAGATCCCAGCGGGGACGCACCGTAAAGCCGTGCGCATTGCCGACGGCGAGGCCCGCCTGCAGGCGCAGCGCCGCGGCGAGCGCGATCATGGCGCCGTTGTCGGTGCACAGCTCCGGCTCGGGGTAAATCACGTCGAAGCCCTGCGACTTTCCCCGGGCGTCGAGCGCGGCGCGCAGCGGCCGGTTGGCGCCGACGCCGCCGGCGACCACCAGTTGCGTGAGCCCGGTGCGTTCCATGGCGAGCGCGCACTTCGCCACCAGGACTTCGACGATGGCGTCCTGAAACGCGCGCGCCACGTCGGCGCGGAACTGCTCGTTCGGGTCGGCGCCCTTGACGAGCAGCAGCACGGCGGTCTTCAGGCCACTGAAGCTGAATTCGAGGTCGCCGCTGGCGATCATCGGCCGCGGCAGCCGGTGGCGTCCGGCGTGGCCGTGCTCGGCGAGCTTCGAGAGCGCCGGCCCGCCGGGATAACCCAGGCCGAGCAGCGTCGCCGTCTTGTCGAAAGCCTCGCCCGCCGCGTCGTCCTGCGTTTCCCCCAGCAGCTCGTAACGGCCGACGCCGGCGACGCGCATCAGCTGCGTGTGGCCGCCCGAGACGAGCAGCGCGACAAACGGGAATACGGGCCGGCGGGACGAGAGCAGGGGCGACAGCAAGTGGCCCTCGAGGTGATGGATGCCGATGGCCGGTACGCCGAGGGCCGCGGCGAGCGCGTGGGCGAAGGACGCGCCCACCAGCAGCGCGCCGACCAGGCCCGGGCCCTGCGTGTAGGCGATCGCGCCGAGCTCGGCGACTTCGCGGCCGGTTCGCGCCAGGAGGCCACGGGCGAGCGGCACCAGCCGGCGCACGTGGTCGCGCGAGGCGAGCTCCGGCACCACGCCGCCATAGGCCTGGTGCATTTCGACCTGGGAATGCACCACGTGCCCGAGCAGCCGCCCGGCGGCGGCGTCGTACAACGCCACACCGGTTTCGTCGCACGAGGTCTCGATGCCAAGGATCAGCACGGGGGGATTCTGATACAATTTCGCCCTTTCCGAATTTCGGGACATGGCATGCCGACCGTACGCGTCAAGGAAAACGAGCCCTTCGAGGTGGCGATGCGCCGCTTCAAGCGCACCGTCGAGAAGACGGGGCTATTGACCGAGCTGCGCGCGCGCGAATTCTATGAAAAGCCGACCTCCGAGCGAAAGCGCAAGCTCGCCGCGGCGGTGAAGCGCCATCACAAGCGCTTGCGCAGCCAGATGCTGCCGGCGAAGATGTACTAGGCCCGAATCCTCCGATCCCGATCCGCGCCCCGGTGCAGCCCGCCGGGGCGTTTGCGTTTCTGGAACTCTCATGACCCTGAAGGAACGAGTGCAAGAAGACATGAAGGCGGCGATGCGCGCCAAGGACGCGGCGCGCCTGTCGGCCATCCGGCTGCTGCTCGCCGCCCTGAAGCAAAAGGAAGTGGATGAGCGGCTGCAACTCTCGGACGCCGACGTCCTCGGCATCATCGACAAGATGGTGAAGCAGCGCCGCGAATCCATTGCCCAGTATGAGAAGGCCGCACGCCAGGACCTGGCCGACCAGGAGAAATTCGAGATCGGCGTGCTTTCGGCCTACCTGCCGCAGCAGATGAGCGACGCCGAGATCGCGCAGGCGATCGCCGCGGCCGTGGGCGAAGCCGGCGCCAGCGGCGTCAAGGACATGGGCAAGGTCATGGCCCTGCTGAAACCCCGCCTGGCCGGGCGCGCTGACATGGGAACAGTGTCCGCGCTCGTGAAAACGAAGCTCAGCGCTTGAAAAAGGGGGACAGACCCCATTTTCTTGTTGAAAATGGGGTCTGTCCCCTTTTGCCGTGATCCCGGATTCGTTTAAGCAGGATCTCCTCAACCGCATCGACATCGTCGAGGTGGTCGGGCGCTACGTGCAGCTGAAGAAGGCGGGCGCCAATTTCTCCGGGCTGTGCCCGTTCCACAACGAAAAGACGCCCTCCTTCACGGTGAGCGGGGCGAAGCAGTTCTACCACTGCTTTGGCTGCCAGAAGCACGGCAATGCCATCGGCTTCCTGATGGATTACGGCAGCATGGGCTACGTCGACGCCATCAAGGAGCTCGCCTCGCTGGTCGGCATGCAGGTGCCCGAGTGGCAGCCGCGCACGCCGGACGAGGCGAAAAGGAAGGAGCGCGAGACCGATCTCGCCGCGCTCATGCAGCGGGCGATGGACTTCTACCGCGCCGAGCTCAGGCGCGCGCCGCGGGCGATCGACTACCTGAAGCGCCGCGGCTTGAGCGGCGAGACGGCGGCGCGCTTCGGCGTCGGCTTTGCGCCCGACGACTGGCAGGCGCTCAAGCGCGCCTTCCCCGACTACGACAACGCCGCGCTCGTCGAGTGCGGCCTGGTGATCGAGGGCGAGGGCAAGCGCTACGACCGCTTCCGCGATCGCGTCATGTTCCCGATCTTCAATCGCCGCGACACGGTCGTCGGCTTCGGCGGGCGCGTGCTGGGCGAAGGCGAGCCGAAGTACCTGAACTCACCGGAAACGCCGCTGTTCCAGAAGGGCCAGGAAATCTACGGGCTCGGCCACGCGCGCGATGCGATCCGCGAGGCGAAGCGCGCGCTGGTGGTCGAGGGCTACATGGATGTCCTCGCGCTCGCGCAGCACGACCTGGGCTACGCGGTGGCGACGCTCGGCACGGCGACGACGCCGGTGCACGTCACCCGGCTGCTGCGCGAGCTGCGCGAAAGCGGCAGCGAACTCGTGTTTTGCTTCGACGGCGACAGCGCCGGCCGCAAGGCTGCCTGGCGCGCCCTCGAAGTGAGCCTGCCGCTCGCCACCGACACCACGGCGCTGCGCTTTCTTTTCCTGCCGGAGGGAGAGGATCCGGACAGCTTCGTGCGCGCGAACGGCAGGCAAGTGCTCGAGCGGCTGATCGCGCAGGCGCAGACCCTTTCGGGATTCCTGCTGGGAGAGCTGCGCGCGCAGTCCGACCTTGGCGCCGCCGAAGGGCGCGCGCGATTCCAGGTCACGGCCAAGCCCCTGATCCAGCGCCTGGCCGCGCCGGCGCTGCGCCAGCAACTGATCCGCGCCGTGGCGGAGCTCGCGCAGATCGCGCCTGATTACGCGGAGAGCTTCTACGCCGCCGACCGCGAAGCCAGGCCACGCCGTCCCGCCTTCGGCAAGGCGCAGGCGCCTATTCCCAAGACTGAGGAGCAGCACCTGCTGCGCTGCGTGGTGACCCATCCAGCGCTCGCCGAGGAACTGGACGAAGAGCTGCTCGACCCCGGCGCCCCGGAATCGGCGGCGCTCAGGGCGCTGGCGGCGGAACTGGCGGACGCCGAAGCCATGAGCGGCGCGGTGCTGGTCGAGCGCTACCAGGGAACGCAGTTCGAGAAAGCCGTGTTCCAGGCGCAGGAGTCGGCCATCGAGCAGGGCCTGACCCCGGAATCGGCGACGCAGGAATTCCGCCAGCTGCAGATTGCCCTGCGTATCCGCCGCAAGCATCGCGAGATCGAGGTGCTCAAGGGCCAGGTGGAGGCCAATCCGGCGTTGAACGCCGAGCTGCATCTGCGGGTCAAAGAGCTGCATCAGTTGAAAGCTCAGAGGTCCTGAGGGGCGGAATGAGGTAGAATCGCCCCCTTTTTTCCGGCCCGGTGGTCCATGGGCGAGGGCGAGGCAAGAATGGTCAAGGCAAAGCGCAAGTCCAAAGCAAAACAACCTCGCAAGGCAGGAAAAAAAGGCAAGACTATCAAGATCTTGAAGAAGAAGAAGGCGCGGCCCGCGCCCAAGGCGCGTGCGGCGCGCACGAGCGCGAAGAAGCCCCTCAGGGGCAAGCTCGCACGCCGCGTCGCGCGCCGCATCGCGAAAAAACCGCGCAAAGCCGCGGCCCCGACCAAGGCGCACGGCAAGGCGCCGGCGGCGGCGAAAGCCGACGGCAAGGCGAAAAAACCGACCATCAAGAGCGCCAAGGCGGCGCTCGAGCAGCTCGAAGCGAAGCTCGCCGAAGGCCTGAAGTCCAAGGCGGCGCGCGGCCGCCCCGGGCGCAAATCGAAAAGAGAAGAGTGGCTCGCGGCGATGGCCGTGCTGCCGAAGGAAGACGCCGAGACTCGCCGTACGCGCCTGAAGACGCTGATCAAGCTCGGCAAGGACCGCGGCTTCCTGACCTACGCGGAGATCAACGACCATCTGCCCGACGACCTGGTGGACGCCGAGCAGATCGAGGCCATCATCTCCACCTTCGGCGACATGGGCATCCAGGTCTACGACCAGGCGCCCGACCAGGAACAGCTGCTGATCACCGCCGAGTCGGCGCAGGTCGCGCCCACCGACGAGGATGTCGAGGAGCAGGCCGAAGCCGCGCTCTCCACGGTGGACTCGGAATTCGGCCGCACCACCGACCCGGTGCGCATGTACATGCGCGAGATGGGATCGGTGGAGCTGCTGACGCGCGAGGGCGAGATCGAGATCGCCAAGCGCATCGAAGAGGGTCTGCGCCACATGGTGCAGGCGATCAGCGCCTGCCCGACCACGGTGCGCGAAATCCTCGACCTCGCCGAAAAGGTGGAGAAGGAGGAGATGCGCATCGACGAGGCGGTGGACGGCCTCATCGACCCGAACGCCAAGGACGAATTCGACCCGAAGAAAGCCGAAGTTGCGAGCCAGGAGGAGGAAGAGGAGCAGATCGAGGAGGAGGAAGCGGAGAGCGAAGAAGACGAGGGCGCCGCGCAGTCGGCGAGCCTGCTCGCGCTGCGCAACGGGGCGCTGGAGAAATTCGCGCGCATCCGCCGCTTGTTCGACCGCATGCAGCGCGTGCTGGAGAACAAGGGGTCCAAGGACAAGGACTACCTGCGCGTGCGCGACCAGATCTCCGTCGAGCTGATGACGATCCGCTTCACCGCGCGCACCGTCGAGCGCCTGTGCGACAGCGTGCGGAGCCTGGTCGACAACATCCGCAGCCACGAGCGCCAGATCCACGACATCTCGGTGAACAAGGCGCTCATGCCGCGCCAGCACTTCATCAAGGTGTTCGTCGGCACCGAGGGCTCGAAGCGCTGGTTGAGCGGCGAGGTGAACGGCGGCCATCCGTGGAGCGAGCAGCTCACTCGCCTCGAGCCGGCGATCCTCGAGTTGCTGGGCAAGATTCAGGGCGTGCAGCAGAAGATCGGCATCTCGATCCGCGACCTGAAGGAAATCAACAAGCAGATGTCGACGGGCGAAGCGAAGGCGCGCCGCGCCAAGCGCGAGATGACCGAGGCCAACCTGCGCCTGGTGATCTCGATCGCCAAGAAGTACACCAACCGCGGGCTGCAGTTCCTCGACCTGATCCAGGAAGGCAACATCGGCCTGATGAAGGCGGTCGACAAGTTCGAATACCGCCGCGGCTACAAGTTTTCGACCTACGCCACGTGGTGGATCCGGCAGGCGATCACGCGCTCGATCGCCGACCAGGCGCGCACCATCCGCATCCCGGTGCACATGATCGAGACCATCAACAAGATGAACCGCATCTCGCGCCAGATCCTGCAGGAAACCGGCCAGGAGCCCGATCCGGCGACGCTGGCGCAGAAGATGGAGATGCCCGAGGAGAAGATCCGCAAGATCCTGAAGATCTCCAAGGAGCCGATCTCGATGGAGACGCCGATCGGCGACGACGACGACTCGCATCTGGGCGATTTCATCGAGGACCAGTCGACGCTCGCGCCCAACGACGCCGCGATGTACGCGTCGCTGCGCGAGGTGACGAAGGAGGTGCTCGACACGCTCACGCCGCGCGAGGCGAAGGTGCTGCGCATGCGCTTCGGCATCGAGATGAACACCGACCATACGCTGGAGGAAGTCGGCAAGCAGTTCGACGTCACGCGCGAGCGCATACGCCAGATCGAGGCCAAGGCGCTGAGGAAGCTGCGGCATCCCTCGCGCTCCGAGAGGCTGAAGAGCTTTCTCGACCAGGAAGGTTGAGGGGGATCTGAAGGGGGGCGCAGCCCCCCTTTCACGCGGGCCGGTAGCTCAGTCGGTCAGAGCAGGGGACTCATAATCCCTTGGTCCTTGGTTCGAATCCAAGCCGGCCCACTCAGCGACTTCAGATGTCCGACTCGACTTTCCGTGGTTTGGCCGAACCCGCGTCTTCCATCATGAGGCGGGCCAATTCGTTCGCCGGCAGGGGCTTGCTGAAGTAGTATCCCTGCGCTTGGTCGCATCCGTTGGCGCGCAGAAAGGCGGCCTGTTCCTCGGTCTCGACGCCTTCGGCGATGACCTTCAGCCCCAGGCTGTGCGCCATGACGATGATCGCCTGAGTTATCGCGGCATCCTCGCTGTCCAGGGGCAGGTCCTTGATGAACGAGCGGTCGATCTTCAGGCTGTCGATCGGGAAGCGCTTCAGATAGCTCAACGACGAGTAGCCGGTGCCGAAGTCATCGATGGCGACGGTGACGCCCGCGGTCTTCAGCTTGTCGAGCAGCAGCGCCGCGCGCTCCGGATTGTGCATCACCATGCTCTCGGTGACCTCGAGTTCCAGCGCCGCCAAATCCAGCTCGTGTTCGCTCAACATCCTTTCCACGTCCTGCAACAGCGCGTCATGAGCGAACTGGCGCGGCGACAGGTTCACCGCGATGCGCAGCGGCGGCAGCCCCTGGTCCCGCCAGAATCTGCTCTGCGCACAGGCCGCTTTCAGAACCCATTCGCCGATCGGAACGATCAGGCCGGTTTCCTCCGCCATCGGAATGAACTGCGCGGGCGGGATCAAGCCGATGTCAGGATGCCGCCAGCGCACCAACGCCTCCGTGCCGACGATGCGTTGGCTTTCGAGATCGACCTTGGGCTGGAAATGAAGCACGAACTCGTTGCGCGCGAGGGCGCCGCGCAGGCCGGATTCCAGCGCCATGCGTTCCCGAGTATGAACGTTCATCTGTGCCGAGTGGAACTGATAGTTGTTCTTTCCCTGTTCCTTGGCGCGGTACATCGCGATGTCCGCGTTCGTCAGCAAGCCCTGCGCGTCCTCGCCGTCAGCAGGGTACGTGCTGATGCCGATGCTCGCGGTGAGGTGAAAGTCCTGTCCCTCGACGGCGAACGGTCTGGCAATCGCGGCGAGGATCTTCTGCGCCACGACGGCGCTATGCGTCGGCTGCGGCATTGTCTCGAGCAGCACTACGAACTCGTCCCCCCCGAAACGGCCGACGATGTCGCTTTCGCGTAGGCACTCGCGCAACCGTCGCGCGACTTCCCTGAGCACGCTGTCGCCGGCGCCGTGACCGAGCGAGTCGTTTATGTTCTTGAAACGGTCGAGGTCGAGAAACAGGATCCCCAACGGCTTGTTGTCGCGGCGCGCCTTCGCCAGCGCGTGGCTCATGCGCTCATAGAACATGTTGCGGTTGCTCAATCCAGTGAGCTCATCGTAATTCGCGAGATGGCGGATGCGCTCCTCCGCCTGCTTGTGCGACAGGAACACACCGATCTGAGTACCGATCGCGACGGTGCTCCGCAACAGCGCCTCATCGGGCGCACTGCTGGCCTGGCTGAAGAACTCCATGACGCCGAGCGTGTCGGTGCCGGAGCGGACCGGAAAGGCGAAAGCTCCGCGCAATCCCGCTCCTGCCGCGAGCGGCGCGCGCCGGAATGACATGTCCTGAGTCACGTCGTCAACCCATACCGGCCGGCCACTGCTCCACACGCGCATGAACAGTCCGCCAGGCAGGTGTAGCGGGTGCCTCAAGGTGCGGTTGCCCGCCGCAAACTGCTCGATCGCGGCGGACGCAATAGTCCAGGTTTCGGCGCACACCATCACCTGAGCTTGCTGGTCCGCGTGCCAGTATGCGCCGCAGGCGCAGCCCAGCGCTTCACCGACGACTTGGATGATTTGCGCAATCTTTTCGTCCGATCGATCGGTATCCGACAACAAGCGGGCCACCGCATGCTCCAGCGCCAGCCGCATTTCGGCCTGCTTGCGCTCGGTGATATCGACGATGGTGCCGATCAAGCCGGCAACGGCGCCGTCGCTGTCGGCAAAGGTGGCCTTGTAGTAAATGGTGTTACGCACCTTTCCGTCGGGGGTCCTGATGGTCGTTTCGTAGGACTTGGGTCCGCCATGGCTCCACAGCGCCCGATCATCCGCGTCCAGCCGCCGCGCGGTTTCGGGGTCGTCGGGATAAAGGTCGTGCACGGTCTTGCCCAGGAATTCCTGGCGCGGCACGCCAAAGTAGGCTTCCCACGCCTTGTTTACGCCGAGATAGCGGCCATCGGTGCCTTTGAAATAGATCGGGTTGGGCAGCACCTCGATCAGTTCCTGCGTCCTGCGCTGCTCTTCGCTGAGCCTGGCCTGGCTCTCCTGCAAGTCGGCCGTCATCCGCGCGGCCAGCCTGTTGGCCCGCTCCCGGGAGCCGGCCAGCGAGCGGATCAAGCCGCTCAACAGCAGGCTTAACCCCAGCATCGCGGCGAGCGCGATCCAGGGCAACGCCCGATCGGCGGGTCGCAAGAAGAGTTCCTGCGGCGCGCCGAATTTCAGCTGCCAGCGGCGCTGACCCAGATCAACATTGACAGAATTCTCAAGAAACGGACCGGTTCGTTCAGGCAGCAGCGCGGCATTTGAGTACAACTCAACCGGCGCCGGTTTCGGGTCGCTGTCGACGAAGCCGGTATCCTGGATAGTGAACGTGAACAAGTGATGACCTTGGCCCGACAGTGTGTGCTGCGCCAGATTGCTCACCATGAAGGTCACGTTCGCGACACCGACAAAAGCCTCACGGCGTCGCTCGACATCCGGTGTAAACGCATTCTTGCGATACAGCGCGAGGCGCATCACCAGCCCGATCTCGCTCCGCGTCGGGTCGAGTTCCAGCGTAAGCGGCCCCGACAGGGCCGGCATGCCCGTGTCGCGAGCCCGCTTCACCAGGGCCATTCGTTTGGGGTCGGAGGCGAGGTCGAAACCCAGCGCCCTCTTATTGGAGTGCAGCGGTTCGACGTACGTGATCACGAAGTGTTCGGGACGCTCCCCCGCGGGCCTGATCGCGACATTCTCATACCCGCGCCGGATGAGCTCCGGGTCGCTGTGCAACTGCGATGCGAATTTTTCCTTCTCGGAGGCCGGCACGCGGGGGGCAAAGGAAATCGAACGAACACCGGGATAGCGTACGGGCAGGTCCAGGCTATAGACGTAGTTGTCGAAGTCGGCGCGCGAGGTCCCGGGATGAGCCTGGAACAAACCTTGCACGCCGAACAGCAAGTCAGAGTAACTGCGCATGCGCGTAGTGGCGGCGGCTTCCAAGGCGAGCGTCGCGGACTCGAACTTGAAGTACGCCTCGCGCTCGATCACGGCGCGGGCGAAGAAATACGCGGTGACTGACAGGGCCATTCCCGCCGCTAGCACGATCCCTGAGGACCACAGTCCCCGGCCCCCTTGCCGATCGGGGTGCGTGGGCGGCGTTACGCGCGGTTGCTGCCCGGTTTTGCGGATTCGACCCTCCAAATGCATCATGCCATGTTCATCGGCTCGAATCCAACACGGCCCACTTCGCCTTGCCCGAGGCGATACCGGCGATGAAGGCCCAGTGGCAGGCGATGCCGCCGAGCACCGCGAGATGGAACATCTCGTGCGGCCCGACGATCCCCGCCATGAGCAGCGGCCAGCGCTGGAATTCGGTCAGCGCCCCGGCGGTGTAGGCGAGCGCGCCCCAGAGCACGAGCTGCAGTGGGCGCCAGCCGTACCGGCGCGCCAGCGCCGTCGCGGAAATCACGCCGAGCCAGCCCAGCCCCAGGTACATCGTCAGCCCGAGCCATTCCGGCATGACGTCGAAATAGACGGTCTTGACGATGACGCCGGCGGTCGCGGCTGCCCAGATGCCTGACAGCATGCCCCAGCGCAATGCGCCGCGGAACAGAATAGTGTGCACCGGCGTGAAGCTTCCCGCGATCAGCACGAAGATTGCGGCATGGTCCAGGCGCTTGAGCACCGCCCGGCCGGCAGTATCGGGAGACAACAGGTGATATGCGCCGCTCAGGCCGAGCAGCAGCACACACGACACCGCGAATACGGATAGCGAAATCACGCGCGCGCGGTCGCCGCCACTGCGGCGCAAGAGCGCCGCGGCCAGAATTGCGAACACCACCGCGCCGCCCAGATGGGTTATGGAGCTGACTGGATCACTGAATCCGGTGATGGACAGCATGCGGCCGGCGTGCGTCATGCTGGCATGTTAACGCGGCGCCGAACGGCGCCCCGCACTGCGCTTGCCGCGGCGGCCGGGCTTCGGCGCATAATCGCGCCTTTCCGCAATACAGTACGATCCTAAGAAATGGCAGAAAAAGCGCGCACCTTTCGATTGACCGTGGCCGGCCGGGCAGCCTGGGAAAGCCAGGACATGGCGGTGCCCGAGGACTACCGGCGCATTCTGTGGCTGATGGACTTCCACGGCCAGGACGGCGTGGTGGGCGAACTGCTGCGCCGCTACCCGAGGAACGTGCTCGACGAATGGCTGACGGAAATGGAAGATCTCGGCCTTATCGAGGCGTCCAGCGAAGGACTGGAGGGCGGCTCGACCTTCTCGACGCTCGAAGCCGACCGCACGCTCGGTCTGGACCAGGCGCGCATGAGGCGCGACGGCGCTTCGGCGAGCGCCGCGCTGGCGCGCACCGGCGCCTACATATCGGCGGATCGCCTCAGCCGCCGCCCGGCGCCGCGCAAGCCGCCCGCCGACTGCGTGGTGCTGATCGTCGAGGACGATCCCGATCAGCTTGCGCTCGCCGATCTCAGGGTAAGCATGGCCGGCTACAAGGTTCGCGTCGCCAAGTCGGTGAACGAGTTCCTCCACAGCATGCTCGATGAAGGCGCCCCCGACCTCCTGCTGCTCGACGTCATCTTGCCGGATGGCAACGGCTTTGACCTTCTCTCCAAGATGCGGCGCCACGCGGTGCTCGGCTCGCTGCCGATCGTCATGCTCACCGCCGAGAACCAAGCCGAGGACATCGGCAAGGGCCTGCTGCTGGGAGCCGACGGCTACATCACCAAGCCCTACACCAAGAACATTCTCGCGGACGTTATCCGGCGTGTCCTGAAGCAGGTCGGGGCCGCGTAGCCGGACATGCGGATAAGCCGCGTCCGGACCGTTGTGTCACAGTGCCATACGGTTCAATCCGGGAGTTCGCGCTGAGCGACAACGACGCAAACGACGGGGATCTGCTGCCGCAGTGGCTGAAAGAAGCCGGCCGGCGCGCGCAATCGAAAGCGAAAACGCAGGCCGGCGGCGCTGCGGACGGCGACGACACGTACAATTCGCCTGCGTCGCTGCACCGCTACCTCGAAGAACTGGCCGGCAGAAAGCTGCAGACGCACGCCCAAGTCCTGGAATTCCTCAAGCAGGCTGCGGGCGGCCAGCCGCAAGGCTACCGCGAGCACGAACGCCGGCGGATGGTGCGGGAGGTGTTGCTGATCGTGGTGCTGCTGCTCAGCTATCTGCACTTCTACTACTGGGAAGTGCAATTGCAGATCGCAGCGCTCAATTCCGTCAATGTCTTCATTCCGGCGCCGGAAGCGCGCGCGCCCCAACCGCGATCTTGAGGGCTCAGGCCGGCGTGCCGCCGGCGCGCCGCTGCAGCAGGCGCTTGAAGTTCTCCAATGACAGCAGGTGGGCGTAAATGCGCCCGAGGATGCCCTTGTTCGCCAGGTTCTTGAACTGGCTGGCATTGAGGTGCTCGATCTTCGCTTCATCCACCCGGTGCATGCCCGTGAGCTGCATCTGGCCGCCGGCGTTGAGCGTTGCCTGCATGCTGAATGGCTGCAGCAGGGCATAGTCGCCGAGGATCGCGCACAGCTCGCGGCCGCGTTCTAGGTCCGCCTCGTACTCGACGAGCAGGCGCTGCAAATTCCGCCACTTGGCGAGCGGCTCGCCCTGGTCGTCGAACAGCGGTTCGCCGCCGGAGTCGTCGACGCAAGCTTTTTCGACGCAAATCAGCCGGTCGCGCCGCTCGACGTCCTGCAGCCTGACCCGGGCCATGCAAAACGGGTAGCGGCGTACGTAGGCCGGCACGTACACGTCCTTCGCCCAGTCTTCCTCGGCGCGGAACAGGTTCTCGCCCGTGCTCATGCCGAGTACCGCGACCGGCGCATAGGTCTTGCCGCCGTCGCCGGAGGTGAAGACGATGGGATAGTCGCGCGCGGCCGGCGCGAATTCCGTGTAGCTGATCGGGATCGCATTCAGCGCGCGCGCGAACGGCGGCACCTCGCCCGCGCGCAACAGGCGCACGCGGTGCGTCTTTAGGAGCGGAACCACCTCCGTGTAGCCGAACGGCGGACTGATCTGCATTGGAGATACCCCGCAAAGGCGCAGCCATCATAGCGGCTGCGCGGGCGCTGCTGCAATGCGCCCGCGCATCGTCCCGGAAGGCCGGATCTGCTGTAAAATCCGCGACTTCCCACGGGGTGGTAGCTCAGCTGGGAGAGCGTCGCGTTCGCAATGCGAAGGTCGAGGGTTCGATCCCCTTCCACTCCACCACGGATTTCCAAGGCCCACACGGTCGTACCGGCGGGCCATGCTTTTTGTCTACTGCCACCGCGAATGTTAAATAGGTGACGCGATTGGCCTGTTTACGCGGGGTGGGCGCGAGCCGATTTCAACCGATCGGGCGACAATCGCAGCAGAGGGGCGCGCTGCGCTCCGGGAAGGGAGTGGGTCGGCGCAATGGCATTCCGGCTACGGCCGCAAAGCATCCACGGCGAGCTCGCGCTGCTCGTCGCCGTGCTCGTATTGCCGCTGGCGGCGATTACCGCCTATCTGCTGTATGCGCAGGCGCAACGCGAGCTGACGGAAGCCCAGGCCGATATCCGCAGATTGGCCGAAAATCACGCCGACCGCGCCGCGCGCTTCGTGGCCGATACGCGCGCCGTGCTGCAGGCGGTCGCCTGGCGGCCGCTCGTTCGTGCCATGGACCCGGCGCGCTGCGATCCGGGATTGCGCGAGTTGCTCGACCTTTACCCGAAAGCGGCCAACTTCCTGGTCGTGGACCGCGAGGGACGCATCCTGTGCGGCGCCATACCGCCGCCGGCTGACCGCGTCCTGGGCATTGTCGACGAGTTGCCGCCGCGTGAAGTTCTGGCGACGGGCAGCTTCGCGCTGTCGCGGCCGATCATCGGCCGGGTCAGCAGGCGCTGGATGGTGGCCGCCGTACAGCCGGTGGTGGGCGAGGACGGCACTGTCGCCGGCACCGTGAGCATGGCGATCGATCTCGCCAGCTTGGACCTGCTTCCCCTGAAGAGCGGGCTGCCCGCAGGTACGACCGTGGCGCTGCTGGACCACAGCGTGGTGATCGCAAGGAGCAGCGAGCCAGAAGCGTGGATCGGCCGTGACCTCGCGGGCAGCGAGATCATGGCGCACGTGCGCGCCGCCCCTGCGGGCACCGTGCGCGAGCGCGACGCGGCCGACGCGGACCGCATCTGGGGATTCCAGCGCGTGGCGGCGACCGACTGGATCGTACTCGCCAGCATACCGGCCGAGCAGGTGATCGGGCCTGTGCAGGAGCGAACGACCAAGGTCGTGCTGCTGGCATCGTTGGTGATCGCGCTGGTCATCGCGCTCGCGGTCACGTTCGCGCGCCGGCTGGCGCGGCCGATTGCGCTGATCGCGGAGGCGCTGCGCATGCGCGCCACTGGGCGCGGCGATGCCCCCCTTCCGGTCACCGGGCCGCGCGAGCTCGCCGCGGTGGCGACCGAACTGAACCGCAGCAGCGAGCGCACGGAGCGCGCGCTGATGGCGCTCGAATCGAGCGAGCGGCGCTACCGCCTGCTCTTCGAGACCAATCCGCAGCCGATGTGGATCTACGACAAGGCCGACCTGCGGTTTGTGGCCGTGAACGATGCTGCCGTCCGGCGCTATGGCTACGCGCGCGAGGAGTTCCTGGCCATGACCGTGCTTGACATCCGGCCGGCCGAGGAACGCGAGCGCTTCCTGAATCTGGACCGCACCGCGCAGGGTCCGCGCCAGTACGGTGTGTGGCGGCATCTCACCAAGGGTGGCGAAAGCATCGACGTCGGGATTTTCAGCAACGATTTCGACTGGGAGGGCCGCCGCACCCGCCTGGTCCTCGTTAACGAGATCAGCGAGCGCTTGCGCGCCGAAAGGCGCCTGGAGCTCACGCAGCGCATGTTCGCGGCGCTCTCCGAGGTGAACGAGACCCTGGTGCGGGTACGCGAGCGCGAGGAGCTGTTCCGCGAGGTTTGCCGTATCTGCGTCGAGCGCATGCATTTCCTGGTAGCCTCGATCGCGCTCGTCGACCACGCGCGGCGGCGCATCGTGCCACACGTATTTGCGGGATCGAGAAGCGGCGTTATGCGCGATGTGACGTTCCCGCTCGACCCGTCGGACCCCCTCGCCGTCACAGTGACCGCGACGGCGGTGCGCACGAACCTTGTGGCGGTCGCGAACGACGCCGACGGCGACCCGACGAAGGCGGTCGCGCGACCCATTCGCGAGCGTATCGGCTCCAGATCGACCGCTTCATTTCCGTTATCCGAGGGCGGCAGCGTCATCGGCGCGCTGACGGTGCACGCCGATGCCGTGGACTTCTTCAATCCATCGATGGTGGAGCTGCTGACGCGCATGGCCGACGACATTTCCTTCGCGCTCGACAAGCTCGCCGAGCGCGACAAGCTCGGCGCGCTGACGCGCGAGCTGGAAGAGCGCGTGCGCCAGCGCACGACGGACCTGGAAGCGGCGAACCTGGAGCTCGAGGCCTTCAGCTACTCGGTGTCGCACGACCTGCGCGCGCCGGTGCGCCACGTGGACGGTTTCCTGCGACTGCTGGAGAAGGAGGTGGCGCCGCCGAGCGCCAAGGCGGCGCATTACATCGCCACGATTGCCGCCGCCGCCCGGCGCATGGGGACGCTGATCGACGACCTGCTCACCCTGTCACGCACCGGACGCCAGGAGCTCGCGCTGCAGCGCGTGGATCTCGGTGCGCTGGTGCGCGACCTGATCCGTGAATTGGGCGCTGAATCCGGCAAGCGCAAGGTGCTGTGGGCGATCGACGATTTGCCCGAAGTGATGGCCGACGCCTCGCTGCTGCGCATTGTCCTGCAAAATCTTCTGTCCAACGCGCTCAAGTACTCGCGCGCGCAGCCCATGGCGCGCATCGCCGTGGAAGCGCGCGCCGGGGAGCGGGGCGCCGTGGAGATTACCGTGCGCGACAACGGCGTCGGCTTCGATGCGCGCTTCAAGGACAAGCTGTTCGGCGTGTTCCAGCGGCTGCATCGCGACGAGGAATTCGAGGGCACGGGCATCGGCCTGGCGACCGCGCGGCGCATCGTGCACCGGCACGGACACCGCATCTGGGCCGTGGGCGAGCCGGGCAAGGGCGCGGCATTCACGTTCACACTGACGCAGGCGGAGGCGGCACATGAGGGCAGCGCGCATATTGCTGGCTGAGGACAGCGTGCAGGACGTCGAGCTGACGCTGAACGCGCTCGCCGAGCACAACATCACCAACTCCGTGGCGGTAGCGCGCGACGGCGCCGAGGCGCTCGACTACCTCTACAAGCGCGGCAAGTACGCCCGCCGGGAAGACGGCGACCCGGTGCTGCTGCTCCTCGACCTGAAGATGCCCAAGGTAGACGGGCTGGAAGTGCTGCGCACGGTGAAATCGGACCCGCGGCTGCGTATCATTCCGGTGGTCGTCCTGACGTCGTCGCGCGAGGAGCAGGATCTGGTGCGCAGCTACGAGCTGGGGGTCAACGCCTACGTGGTGAAGCCGGTCGAGTTCGACAAGTTCCTGCGCGCCGTGCGCGACCTCGGGCTGTTCTGGATGCTGATCAACGAGCCGCCGCCGGCGGTGCGCAACTGAGCGCATGGCGCGCCTGCGCGTGCTGCTGCTCGAGGACTCGCCGGCGGACGCCGAGCTGGCGCTGGCTGCGCTCGCCGCCGCGGGGCTCGATTGCGCCGCCGACACGGCTCCCGGGCGCGCGGAATTCGAGCGCCTGTTCGCGCCGGATCGCTACGACATCGTGCTCGCCGATTACAGCCTGCCCGACTACACCGGGCTCGACGCCCTGGCCCGGGTGCGCGGCAGCGATGCCCTGCTGCCCTTCATCCTGGTATCGGGCGCACTCGGCGAGGAGCGCGCGGTCGAAGCGCTGCGCATCGGCGCCACCGATTTCGTGCTCAAGGGCAACCTCAATCGCCTTGGGCCGGCGGTGGCGCGGGCGGTCGAGGAGAGCGGGCAGCGCCGCAAGCATTTGGCGACGCAGCGCGCGCTCGAGCTCTCCGAGCGGCGCTATCGCGCCATCGTCGAAGACCAGTCCGAGCTCATCGTCCGCATGCTGCCGGACTTGACGGTAACATTCGTCAATGGCGCCTACTGCCGCTATTACGGCTGCACGCCGGAGGAGCTGCTTGGCAGGAGGCTTCTCGAGCACGTCCTGCCGGAGGAGCGCGCCCGATTGCAGGTCTACGTCGCCGGAGTCGCGCGTGCCACCCCGACGTATGAGCACGACACGCAGGTGAGGGACGCGAGCGGCGCCCCGCGCTGGACGCATTGGGCGGCCCGCGGCATTTTCGCTGACGACGGCGTGCTCGCCGAGATCCAGTCGGTGGGCCGCGACGTCACCGAGCTGAAGCGCGCCATGGACGCGCTCGGCGCCGCGCGCGAGCGCCTGCAGGGACTGTCGCGGCGCCTGCTCGAAGTGCAGGAAGCCGAGCGCCGGCACTTGGCGCGCGAGCTGCACGACGACATTGGCCAGGGACTCACGGCGCTGAAGCTCAACCTGGAGGCGCTGGCGCGCGGTCGCGACGGCGCCGCGCTCGCGACGCGCGTCGGCGAGGCGCTGGAGACCACCCGCCACACGATCGAGCGCGTTCGCCAGCTGTCGGTCAACCTGCGGCCGCTGCAGCTCGATGACCTGGGCCTGGCTGCCGCACTGCGCTCGCACCTCGACCGGCAGGCCAAGCTTGGCGGTCTGGCGCCGCACTTCGAGATCCAGGAAGTGCCGGTAAAGCTGTCGGCGGACATCGAAACCGCCTGCTTCCGCGTCGCGCAGGAGGCCATCAACAATATCGTGCGCCACTCGAAGGCGGCGAACGTCTGGTTGCGCCTGTTCCTTGCCGGCGAGCGGCTCGCGCTGTCAGTGCGCGACGATGGCGCCGGTTTCGACGTCACTTCGGCGCAGCGCCGGGCGGCGGCGGGCGAGAGCCTCGGCGTGGTCAGCATGGAAGAGCGCGTGGCGCTGGCGGGCGGGACGTTGCAGATCCATTCCGCGCCCGGTCAGGGCACGGTGATCGTGGCCTCGTTTCCGGTGGGGGCGGCCTGAGTGGCGGCGCTGCGCATCCTGCTGGTCGACGATCACGCCCTGGTACGCGCGGGCATGCGCTCGCTGCTGCAGGACATCGCCGACGTCGACGTGGTGGCCGAGGCGAGCGACGGCGCCGAGGCGCTGGCGGCCGCGGAGCGTGAGCGCCCCGACGTGGTGCTGATGGACATCGCCATGAAGGGCATGAACGGACTGGAGGCGGCGGCGCGCCTGCGCGAGCGCCAGCCGGAAGCGAAGATCATCATCCTCTCGATGCATACCAGCGAGGAGTACGTGCTGCTCGCCCTGCGCGCCGGGGCGGCGGCCTATTTGATCAAGGACTCCGCCACCTCCGAACTGGAGCTCGCCCTCAAATGCGTGATGCGCGGCGACACGTACCTCAGCCCGGCGATTTCGCGGCAGGTGGTCGATGGCTACGTGCAACGCGTCGGCGTGGGCGTCGGACCCGACCCGCTGACCCCGCGCCAGCGCGACGTCCTCAAGCGCATCGCCGAAGGCCGCAGCACGAAGGAAATCGCGTTTGACCTGAACCTGTCGGTGAAGACGGTGGAGACCCACCGCGCGCAGATCATGGAGCGCCTGGGCATTCGCGACGTCGCCGGGCTCGTGCGCTACGCCATGCGATCGGGCTTGGTGCCGCCGGAAACGTGAAAGCTTACAAATAGTTAAGCCTCACTCGGGGATTTCCTTACACCTCTTAGGGAAGTGCCCGATAACTGGTGCCGCGGCGGGCACCTACAGTGCTCGCCATGGCACCGAGCGCCTCGCCCGCCCGCATCATCGTCCTCGACGGCAACCCCGGCTTCGCCGGCGCCGCCATGCGCTTCATCGAGAGCCTGCCGGGTTACGTACACGCCGCTGGCGATGTCGTGCTCGTCGACCTGGGGCTCGCGGGGCTGGACCTGGCGCGCCGTCTCAAGCGCAGCAATCCGTTGCTCCGCGTCATCGCCCTCGCGCTCTTTCCCACCCCGGAACTGCTCGCCGAAGCCGAGCGCGCCGGCATCGACGCGGTGGTGTCGAAGGAAGCCTTTGCCGATGAACTGCCCCAGGCGCTGGCGCGCGCGGGCGTCGTGACCAAAAGGGTCGTCGCCGGTGCTCCGGCGCCGAAAACGCTGCGCGAAAGCGAAGAGCATTTCCGCAGGCTGACGCAGCTGTCCTCGGATTGGTATTGGGAGCAGGACGCCGAACTGCGTTTCGCGCATACCGGCGGCGATGCCGAGGCGCGCGGCGGCATCACGCCCGAGCAGCACGTCGGGCTGCGGCGCTGGGAGCTGCCCGGCACCGAGCCGCTCGAGGGCGACTGGGCGGCACACCAAGCGGTGCTCGCTGCGCGCCAGCCGTTCCGCGACTTCATTATCAAGCGCGCGGTGGACGAGCGCCGCGCGTCCTACGTGAGCGTATCGGGCGAACCCATTTTCGGCGACGACGGCGTGTTCCGCGGCTATCGCGGGATCGCGCGCGATGTCACCGCGAGTCACCAGGCGATGCTCGACTTGCGCGAAAGCGAGCGCCGGCTCTCCACCCTCATTGCCAGCCTGCCCGGCGCGGCCTACCGCTGCCGCAACGACGAGCACTGGACCATGGAGTTCGTGAGCGAGGGCACCCGCGTGCTCACCGGGTACGCCCCCGACGACTTCACCAGCGGCCGCGTGTCCTACGGCAGCCTGGTGCACGAGGAAGACCGCGAGCGCTGCTGGCTCTCGACCCAGGAGGCGCTGCGCCGGAATCTGCCCTACGTCATGGAATACCGCATTCGCACGGCCGAGGGTGCCGAGAAGTGGATCTGGGAGCGCGGCGTGGGCGTGCCAGGCGCGCGCGGCGAGGTGGTGGCGCTCGAGGGATTCGTGTCCGACGTCACCGAAAGGAAGCTCTCGGAGCAGCGCCTGGCGCAGCTGGCGCAGTTCGACACGCTGACCGGGCTGCCCAACCGACTGCTGCTGCACGACCGGCTGGCGCAGTCGCTCACCCAGGCGCGGCGCCACGACCGCAGGGTCGGCGTGCTGTTCGTGGACCTGGACCGTTTCAAGCTAGTGAACGACACGCTCGGTCACTACGCCGGCGACCTGCTGATTGCCAAAGTGGCGCGACGCCTGACGCGCTGCGTGCGGCCCGGCGACACCGTGGGCCGCATCAGCGGCGACGAGTTCGCCGTGGTGCTGGCCGATCTCGCGCATGCGGACGACGCCGCGATGGTGGCGCAGAAGGTGCTGGAAACGCTCGCCGAGCCCTATCACCTCGCCGGCAGCGAAGCCTTCGCCACCGCGAGCATCGGCATTGCCACGTTCCCGGGCGACGGCGATGACGCCGAGGACCTGCTGCGCAACGCCGATATGGCGATGTACCGGGCCAAGGAGTCCACGCGCAACACCTTCTGCTTCTTCACTGCCGAGATGAACCTGCGCTCCGCGGAAAGGATGCAGCTCAACAACGACCTGCGGCACGCCATCGAACGCAGCGAATTCGTATTGCATTACCAGCCCAAGGTGGAGCTGGCGAGCGGCGCACTGACCGGGTTCGAGGCCTTGCTGCGCTGGAACCATCCGACGCGCGGCCTCGTGCCGCCAGGTCAATTCGTCGCCGCGCTCGAGGAATCGGGCCTCATCGCGCCGGTGGGCGAGTGGGTCCTGAAGGAGGCCTGCGCGCAGATCGGGCGCTGGCAACGCGCCGGTCTCGTGCCAGTGCCCGTCGCGGTGAATCTGTCGGCGAAGCAGTTTCGCCGGCATGATCTCGACAAACTGGTCTCGGGCGCACTCGCCGCCGCCGGCGTGGCGCCGGCGCTGCTCGAGCTGGAGATTACCGAGAGCTGCCTGATGGAGGATCCGGACCAGGCGGTGCGCCTGCTCAACCGGCTGCGCGACGCGGGCGTGCGGATCTCCGTCGACGACTTCGGTACCGGCCACTCGAGCCTGTCCTACCTTACGCGCCTGCCCCTCACCGCGCTCAAGATCGATCGCAGTTTCGTGCGCGATGCCGCCACCAATGCTCAGGCCGCCTCGATCGTGCGCGCGGTCATCGACATGGCGCACAACCTGCGCTTCACCGTGGTGGCCGAAGGCGTCGAGACCGAGCGGCAGGTCGCTTTCCTGCGCCGCCACGCCTGCGACCAGGCGCAGGGCTATCACTACGGCCGGCCCTGCAGCGCGGAGCAGAACGCTCGCTGGCTTGCGCCGGCGTCGATCGCCGCATGAGCACCAGCGCAGCGCTCAAGGCCGACGGGCCACGCTCGGCGCCGCTTCGCATTCTGATGGTGGAGGATGATGCGAACGACGCCGAGTTGCTGCTGGCGCACTTGGCGCAGGCGCGGCTCGGCGGCGCCCAGATCGTGCACGCGCACACCCTTGCCGAAGGCCTAGAACTGGTGCAGTCGCTGGACGTGCAGATCACGCTGCTCGATCTCGATCTGCCCGATAGCCAAGGCCTGTATACGCTCGAGCGCATGCGCGCCGCGGCAAGCGGCCCGGTGATCGTGATCTCGGGCAACGGCCACGCATCGCTGGTGGACGAGGCGCTCAAGCGCCGTGCCTATGATGTGATCCCGAAGGACGAGCTCGATGCCGCGACGCTGCGGCGCGTGCTGCGGCTCGCCTCGCTGCACCGCGAGGCCGGTCGCGAGCAGGGCGCCACGGAATCACGCTATCGCGCGCTGCTCGAGTCCAGTTCGGAGGCGTTGGTGCTGCTCGACGCGAAGGGGCGCATTCAGTACGCGAGCGCCGCGATGCGCCGCGTTCTCGGCTACAACTCGGCCGAGATCCTGGGCTGCTCGGGCCTGAGCTTCGTGCGGTCCGAGGACCGCCAGGCGGCGCGGAAGGCGTTCGTCGGGCTGAGCGCGCAACCCGGGGCGTTTGCCACGCTGCGCGCGCGCTTCCGGCACAAGGGCGGGGAGCTGCGCGTGCTGGAAAGCTCGCTCGCCAATCGCCTCGGCGACGCCGAGGTCGCCGCCATCGTCTGCAGCTACCGCGACGTCACGCAGGAAGAGGAGCACCGCGAGCGCTTCGCCGCCACCTTCGAAAATTCGCCCGTCGGCCTGGCACACGTGGATCTCGAAGGGCGTTTCCAGCTCGCGAACCAGCGCCTCTGCGCCATGCTGGGCTATGCGCCGGGGGAACTCATCGGGCGCGCGGTGCGCGAGCTCTCGCACCGCGAGGAGATCGACTCCACCGCGGAGCTGGGCGAACAGCTGCGCGCCGGGGTGATTCCGCAATTCACCACTCGCAAGCGCTATCTGCGCAAGGATGGTGCGACGATTTGGGTGCAGCTGACGGTTTCGCTCGAGCGCGACGCGCAGGGTCGCCCTATGTACGACATCGCCGCGTTCGAGGACGTAACCGACGCCGTGCGGGCAGAGGAGCGGCTGCGCGACAGCGAGGCGCGCCTGCGCGCCATCGTCGGCGCCGAGCCGGAATGCGTGAAGCTGCTCGACGCCGAGGGCAGGCTGCTGGAGATGAATCCTGCGGGGCTCGCCATGATCGAGGCCGAAAGCCTCGACGTGGTTGCCGGGCAATGCGTTTACGCGTTGATTGTGCCCGCGTATCGGCAGCGCTTCAAGGATCTCACGGATCGCGTATGCCGGGGCGAGCGCGCCAGCCTGGAATTCGAGATCGTCGGCCTGAAAGGCGCGCGCCGCTGGGTGGAAACCCATGCCGTGCCGCTGCGCGACGAGGCGAGAGGCAGGAATCTGCTGCTGGGGATTACCCGGGATATCACTTCACGCAAGCACGCCGAGCTCGCCGCGGAGCGCCTGCGCCGCATGTACTCCGCGCTGAGCAGCGCCAACGAGGCGATCTTCAAGATTAAGGACGAACAGGCGCTTTTCCGGGGCATTTGCGAGTTGCTCGTGGAGCACGGAGGTCTCAAGCTCGCCGCGGTGCGGCTCGTGGACCGGGCCACCGGGTGGCTCGAGGTGGCGGCCCATGCCGGCGGCTCGGCGGCGTATCTGGAGAACGCGCGCGTATCGGTCGACCCCGAGCGGCCGGAGTCGCGCGGCCCGGCCGCGACGGCGGCGCGCGAAAAGTGCACGACCGTCAGCAACGACTATCTTGCCGATCCCGCGCTGGCGCATTGGCACGCTGCGGCGCGCGAGGCGGGCATCGCCGCCGTGACAAGCGTGCCGCTGTGTCGAAACGGGGAGGTCGTCGGGCTGATCACCTTGTACGCCGCCGAAACCGGCTGGTTCGATCTGGAGCTGGTCGGTCTGGCCGAGCGCATGGCGCAGAACATCTCTTTCGCTCTCGACAACGCCGATCGCGAGCGGGAGCGCGCCGCGGTGCAGAGCGCGCTGCGTGACAGCGAGGAGCGCTTTCGCAGCCTTACCAAGCTCTCCACGGACTGGTTCTGGGATCAGGATGCGGAACTGCGCTTCACCAGCTTTGTAGGCGGGCAGAGCGACGCGAAGTGGCGCGCGGACCAGACCCAGACCATCGGCCTGCGCCGCTGGGAGATCCCGCGCCTGACGCCGCTCAGCTGCAGCTGGGACGAGCACCGGGCGGTGCTTGAGGCGCGCAGGCCGTTCCGCGGCTTCGAATACGTGCGCGTCGCGGAGGATGGCAGCCGACGCTACGTGATGGCGAGCGGCGAGCCGGTGTTTGGCGCCGACGGCGCTTTCGAGGGCTATCGCGGCACGGCAACGGACATTTCCGAGCGCAAGCGCGGCGAATTGGCGCTGCGGGAAAGCGAGGCGCGTTTCCGAAACCTGGTTGCCCTGTCGTCGGACTTCCACTGGGAGACCGATGCCGAGCATCGGATAACCGTTCGCAGCGAAGGCGTTCGCGCTGGCACAGAATCGACGGTGCCCGTCACGCAGGTGATCGGCAAGCGGCGCTGGGAGCTGCCGTTCGTCGCCCCCGACATGCAGGTCTGGATGGCGCACAAGGCGGTGCTCGACGCGCATCTGCCATTCCAGGACTTCGAGCTGAGCCGACCCGTGCCGGACGGCGGCGCGCGCCACTTTTCGATCAGCGGCGAGCCGGTGTTCGACGACCAGGGGACCTTCAAGGGCTACCGCGGCGTGGGCACCGACATCACGGTGCGCAAGTCTGCGCTTCTCGCGCTCGAGCTCGAGCATGCGGTCAACCGGCACCTGGCCGCGGCCGACAGTTCGCTCGCCGGTGTGCAGGCCGTAATCCGCGCGATTTGCGAGCTGAGCGAGTGGGACCACGGACGTTTCTGGCGCGTAGACGAGGACGCCGGCGTCATGCGCTTCGCTGCGCTCTGGAGCATGGAGGGCAGCGGCGCCGAGAGCCTGGAGCCCGGCCTGCGCGAAGTCGTATTCCTGCCGGGACAGGGCATCGCCGGCCGCGTCTGGCAGTCCGGCGAACCGATATGGGTTGCCGATGCGAGCAATGACCCCCGCACGGCGAAGCATGCGCTCTGGCGTACGCCGATGCGCGGGACGTTCATGTTCCCGGTGAAGGCGGCGGGCAGGGCGCTCGGCGTGCTCACCTTCGCCAGCCGTACAATCCGCCGGCCCGACGAGCACCTGCTGGTGGCGGCCGGCGAGATCGGCAACCGGATCGGTCAGTTCCTGGAGCGCAAGCGGAGTGAGGATGAGCTGCGCCGGTTCCGCGCCGGCATGGAAGCCTCGGGCGACATGATCCTGCTGGTCGACTACAAGACGATGCGCTACGTGGACGTCAACGAGACGGCGTGCCGCACGCTGGGATACACGCGCGAGGAGATGCTCGCCATGGGGCCGCACGACCTGCTGCCGACTTCGCGCGAAGAGCTGCAACAGACCTACGAAGGGTTCGTCGCGGATCCGAGCACGATCCATGGCATGAACAGCGTCTACCGCTGCAAGGACGGCTCCACCATCCCCTTCGAGTCGACGCGCCGTGTGTTGCATTTGGAGACCGGCGCGCTGATCGTCGCTATTTCGCGCGACATTCGTAAACGCCTGGAGGCGGAGGACGCGCTGCGCGAAAGCGAGGAGCGTTTCCGCGGCCTGACCCAGCTTTCCTCGGACTGGTACTGGGAGCAGGACGCCGAGCTACGGTTCGTCAGCACAGCGGGGCGCGACCAGGTGCGCGGCGGTCTTACCGACGCGCAG
>JAOTWE010000305.1 GCA_029863065.1 Betaproteobacteria bacterium | reverse complement strand
ACCGCGCCGAAGGTGGCCGTGACGCCCGCCGAGCGGTTGCCTTCGACGCCCTCGAGCAGCTGGTGAATCTCCATCACGCTCTTCCAAAGCAGGAACAGGCCGCCGCCAATGAGGATCAGGTCGCGCCCCGAGATCGCCTCGCCCAGTAGGGTGAACAGCGTCGCGCCCAGGCCGACGATCCAGGCAAGCACCAGCAGCAGCGCAAGGCGCATGAACATGGCGCCCGCCAGGCCGATGCGGCGCGCCTTCTCGCGCTGGCGCGGCGGCAGCTTCTCCACCAGGATCGAGATGAAGATGATGTTGTCGATGCCGAGCACCAGCTCGAGCGCGGTAAGCGTGGCGAAGGCGATCCACGCCTGGGGGTCCAGCAGCAGCGCCATTTACGTGCTACTTGCCCTTCGCCCCGCCGGTCAGCAGGCGGTACTTGCGCTTTTCCTCGTCGTAGCGTGCGTTGATCTCGGCGGCCTCGCCCTTGCGCGACGCCAGCAGCTGCTCCTGCAGCGACAGGTCGTAGGCCACCGCCTTGGCGTCCCGCCTGAATTTCTCGGGCGCCTCGCTGGGATCCTCGTACTTCCCGCCTTCCTTGGCGAGCTGCTCCTGGCGGCGCCTGAGCTGCGCGATGCGCGCCTCGACCTGCGCCGACGCCTCGCGGTTGCTGGAGAGCGCGCGGTGGCGCACGCGCTCGATATCCTCTTCATTGGAGTAGGTCTGCAGGAGCGCGCGGTCGCGGCGCGCCTGCACCTCGGCCGCTTTCCGGGCCTCCTGCTTCGCGGCCTCGGCGCCGGCGGCCTTCTGCTCCTCGGCTTCCTTCGCCGCGCGCTGCTCGGGCGTGGGCGGCGGCTCGATGCGAAAGAGCACCGTTCCCTGCGCCGAGAGCGCCTCGACCAGCTCGCCGTGGCATTGCGGCGGGATAGTGGAGCCGTAGTACTTGCGGCCCGCCTGCGTCACGCAGCGGTACGAGCGCACCCGCGCGCGCAGCCCATCCATGCGCGCCTTTTCCTTGGCGGCCTCGGATTTGGGCTGTGCGAGCGCCGCGCTGGGCGCGGCGGCCAGCAGCAGCAGCGCGCAGGCGGCGAGCATCGGTGTGCGGAACATCGCAACCCTCCATGGACCGGGCATCGCGCGGATTCTAACCCTGCTAGAATCCGCGCGCTCCCGCCATGCATTCCGCCGACCGCGCGTTCATCGCCGAGACCACCGCGAAGATGCTCCTCGAGGTGCAGGCGGTGCTGTTCTCCGAGGCGAAGCCGTTCGTCTTCACCTCGGGCTGGGCGAGCCCGGTGTACATCGACTGCCGCAAGCTCATTTTCTACCCGCGCATCCGCAGCCAGCTGGTGGACTTCGCAACGGCGACGCTGGCGCGCGACGCCGGCTTCGAGCAATTCGACGTCGTGGCGGGCGGCGAGACCGCCGGCATTCCCTACGCCGCCTGGATCGCGGATCGCCTCGGCCTGCCAATGCAGTACATCAGGAAGAAGCCGAAGGGCTTCGGCCGCAATGCGCAGATCGAGGGCGACATCCGCGAGGGCGCAAGAACGCTGCTGGTCGAGGATCTGACCACCGACGGGCGCTCGAAGATCAATTTCTGCAAGGCGCTGCGCGATGCAGGCGCGGTGGTCGAGCACGTGTTCGTGAACTTCTACTACGACATCTTTCCCGAGTCGAAGCAGGTGATGGCGGATCTCGGCGTGCGCCTGCACCACCTCGCGACCTGGTGGGACGTGCTGCGCGTGGTGCAGCAGGGCAACTACCTCGCCGCGGCGCAGATGGCCGAAGTCGAGAAGTTCTTGCACGCACCGGCCGAGTGGTCCGCGGCGCACGGCGGCGCGTCGAGCTTTCCCTCGTCTTGAGGGTCATCACACTCAACGTCAACGGCATAAGATCGGCGGCCAGGAAGGGCCTGTACCGCTGGCTCGCCGCGCAGAAGGCGGACGTCGTCTGCCTGCAGGAGATCAAGGCCCACGACGGCGATCTCGACGCCGCGATGCGCGCGCCACGCGGCCTGCACGGCCACTTTTCGCATGCCGAGAAGAAGGGCTACGCGGGCGTAGGGCTGTACAGCCGGCGGCGGCCCGACGCGGTGCGCGAAGGCTTCGGCGTGAAGGAGTTCGACCAGGAGGGCCGCTATCTCGAGGCGCGGTTCGGCAAGCTCTCGGTGATCTCGGTCTACCTGCCCTCGGGCTCGGCGGGGCCGCACCGGCAGGCGTCCAAGTTCAGGTTTCTCGATGCGTTCCTGCCCGTCCTGAAGAAGCTCCGCAAGAGCAGGCGCGACGTGATCCTCTGCGGCGACTGGAACATCGCGCACAAGGAATTCGACCTCAGGAACTGGCGCGCCAACCAGAAAAACTCGGGCTTCCTGCCCGAGGAGCGCGCGTGGCTGACGAAGGTCTTCGACGGGGTCGGCTTCGTCGATGTTTTCCGGCGCGTCGATCCGCGGCCCGAGCAGTACACGTGGTGGTCGAACCGGGGCCAGGCCTGGGCGAAGAACGTCGGCTGGCGCATCGACTACCAGATCGCCACTCCCGGCGTCGCCGCGCATGCGGTGAAGGCCTCGATCTACAAGCGGCGGCGCTTTTCCGATCATGCTCCGCTGACGATCGACTATGACTACGAGCTCTAGCCGCCTGCGCGGCTGGCGCAGCAGGCTGCCGGAGAGCATCCGCCCGTATTTCGAGTCCGCGCCGCTCGCGGCCTTTTTCCTCGGTATCTCTTCCGGCTTCCCTTTCGCGATGATCGGCGCGTCTCTGACCACCCGCCTCGCCCAGCATGGCGTCACCAAGGGCGCGGTGACCGCGTTCGCGCTCACCTTCCTCGCCTACAACTTCAAGTTCCTATGGGCGCCCCTCGTTGACAATGTC
>JAOTWE010000065.1 GCA_029863065.1 Betaproteobacteria bacterium | reverse complement strand
GAGCGCGCTCGCGCCAGGCGTGAAAGGCCTTCAGCACCACTTCGGTATCGCCGTCGGAAAAAAAAACGTAGCCGAGCGCGCGCAGCTCCTCGCGCAATTCCTTGTAGTTATAGATGCAGCCGTTGAACACCACCGACAGGCCGAGGAGCGGATCGGTCATGGGCTGCTCGGCGCGCTCCGACAGGTCGATGACCTTCAGGCGACGCTGGCCGAGGCCGACGCGGCCGCGCAGCAGCAGGCCGGCGCCGTCGGGGCCGCGCGGCGCCATGCTGGCGTTCATCGCCTCTATGGCGGAAGCCGAGGCGATGCCGCCGTCGAAGGACAGATCACCTGAAATACCACACATATTCAATGCCTTAGATAATTTTCTGACTGCTTGAAGTATACCCGGGATTCACGCGCCTCGCGCCCGCCCGAGGACCTAGGCGGTATTGCTGGCGCGCTTAGGGCGCGGAGACGTCGATCTTGCAGTCAGGCGACATGAGGTAGGTCTCCAGGTTGCGCGGCTGGTGGCGCGCGGGATTGCGTTCAGCGCGCGTCACCGGCGAAACGTGCAACCGCTCGAAGCCCTCCTGCTGCGCGCCCAGCGTGCGCACCGATTTGCCGAGCAGCCGGTAGATGCCGCGGCGCGAGTCGCGCAACTCGCCGAATTCGTCGGGATCGAAACGCGCGCCAGCGCGCATCGAGCGCCAGGCCCCGGGAAAATGCGCTCGGTGCCATGCTTCGCCTGACGACGAGGCGTCTCAAGCCGGCCGGGCCACCTAGATGCGCTGCACCTGCTCCCGGGAGAGCGCGCCCGCCTGGTAGTCGGCGATCGCCTGCTCGATCTCCTCGCGCGTGTTCATGACGAAGGGGCCGTACTGGATGACGGGTTCGCCGATGGGCTTGCCCGCAAGCAGCAGCACGCGCGCGCCATTTTCTCCCGCGACGATTCGCACGTTATCGCCCATCGACAAAACACCGGCGGCGCGATGCGGCAGCGCTTTCTTCTCATCACCCACGAAAGCCTCGCCCTCGTAGCCGTAGAGGAAGGCGTTGTAGTCGGCGGGCAAGGTCGATTCGAACACCGCACCGGGCTCGAGGCGCACGTCCCAGTAGTGCGGGTCGGTCGAGCCGCCGTGCACGGCGCCGTTCTTGCCGTTGAATCGGCCGGCGATGACTTTCACCGAGCCCTGGTCGACTTGCACGACCGGGATCTGCGCGGCCGGGATGTCGCGGTACGCGGCGGGCTTCATCTCTTCCTTCGCCGGCAGGTTGAGCCAGAGCTGGAAGCCGCGCATGCGGCCTTCGCTCTGCTGCGGCATCTCCGAGTGCACGATGCCGCGCGCCGCGGTCATCCACTGCACGTCGCCGGGCCCGAGGTCGCCCGTGTTGCCGCCGTTGTCCTGGTGCTGCATGTGGCCGTCGAGCATGTAGGTCACGGTCTCGAAGCCGCGGTGCGGATGCGCCGGGAAGCCGGCGAGGTAGTCGTCCGGATTGTCCGAGTAGAACTCATCGAGCATCAGGAACGGGTCGTGGCGCGCGAGCTGGCTGGCGCCGAGCGAGCGGCGCAGCTTGACGCCGGCGCCGTCGGAAGCCGGGATCGAGGGGATGACTTTCTGCAGGGTGCGGGTCGTCATCGCCCCAAGTTTAGGGCATGCGACCCGGTTACAAGAGCTGGATCAGGATCAGCGCGACGCCGATGATCGACACCAGCCAGGACAGCGTGCGCAGCCACTTGATGCCGCCGATGTAGCACACGGCGTAGGCGATGCGCCCCCAGAAGAAGAGCTGGGCGCCGAGCAGCGTCATGTCGTTGGTCTTGCCGGCCGCCACCACGGCGAGCACCACTGCCGCGAACAGCACCAGGTTCTCGGCCATGTTGCGGCTCGCGCGCGCGGCGCGCCCGCCCCAGCCGAGGATTTCGGGGAACTTCTCGCGGTTGCCGGCCAGCGTCATCAGGCCGACCTGGTTGAGGGCGCCCTGCACGGCCGCCAGCATGTGCACGATCGCCAGCACTACCGACCATCCGAGCAGCGTGAGTTCGGGTTTCATGCTTCCTCCGTTCCTGTCGATTGGCTGAGGGGAAATGCGCTGCGTACACTAGACTTCCTGCCCGCCCTTGGCTAGTACGTTCACCCCCGCATGCCTGATGCAGTGCGCAAGATCATCCACCTCGACATGGACGCGTTCTACGCCTCGGTCGAGCAGCGCGATGACCCGTCCCTGAAAGGCAAGCCGGTCGCCGTCGGCGGCTCGCCGGAGGGCCGCGGGGTGGTCGCCGCCTGCAGCTACGAGGCGCGCAAATTTGGCATCCATTCGGCGATGCCGATGGCGCGCGCGCTGCGCGCCTGTCCCGACCTGGCAATCGTAAGCCCGAATTTCAGCAAATACCGCGAGGTCTCGCGGCAGGTGATGGCGATCCTGCGCTCGGTGACGCCGCTGGTAGAACCGCTCTCTCTGGACGAAGCGTATCTCGATGTCACCGAGAATTCGCTCGAGCAGCCGCTCGCCATGGAAGTGGCGAAACATCTGAAGGCGCGCATTTTCCTGGAGACCGCGCTGACCGCGTCCGCCGGCGTCGCGCCGAACAAGTTCCTGGCGAAGATCGCCTCCGGCTGGAAGAAACCGAACGGGCTGACGGTGATCGCGCCCGAACGAGTCGAGGCTTTCCTGCAGCAGCTGCCGGTGGAGGCCCTGTGGGGCGTAGGGCCCGTGACCGCAAAGAAGCTGCGCGCGATCGGCATCGGCAAACTGGTGGATGTGAGATCTGCTGATGACGCGCGGCTGCGCAAGGCGGTGGGCAGCCTCGCCGACTGGCTGCAAAGACTTTCGCATGGCGACGATCCAAGAAAGGTGACGCCCGAGCGGCCGTGGAAGTCCATTTCCTGCGAGGACACCTACCCCGAGGACCTCACCGAGTTGCGCGAGATGCGCGCGGAGATGCAGCGCCTGGCGAAACGCACCGCGTCCTCCCTGGAACGCAAGGGCCTCGCGGCGCGCACGGTGACGATCAAGGTGCGCTACTCGAATTTCGCCACCGTGACGCGCAGCCACACCGAGGAGCCGGCGGTGCGCGATGCGGCGCGCATCGCCGAGCGCGCGCTGATGCTGCTCGAGCGCACCGAGGCCGGCCGGCGACCGGTGCGGCTGCTCGGCGTCGGCGTGCACGGCCTCGCCGCGGGCGCCGGGCCCGCGCCCGGCGCGCTGCCGCTCGGCGCCTAGGGCGCGCGCTGCAGCGCGATCGCCTGCAGCTTTTCCTTCACGTCGCCGGGCAGCGCCACGCCCTGGCGCCGGGCGGTGTCGAAGCACACTTCGACCGCCTTCTGCGTCGCACAGTGCGTCATCGAGTCCGCCTCGTACAGGCGCATCTCGTGGCTGAAGCTCTTGGTGCCGACGCGCGTGATGGCGCCGCGGATGAGCGCCAGCTCGCCGGCGCGGATCTCGTGGTGGAAATCGATGGCGAGCGTGGCCGCCACGGTGCCGAGGCCGCGCGCGCGCAGTTCGGCGAGCTTGATGCCCGCCATCGCCGGCAAGTGCCAGCCGGCGTCGTCGAAGAAGGCGGCGTAGTTGCGCACGTTGAGGTGGCCGTAGATGTCGCACTGCGCGGGCATGACGATGTTGCGGTACAGGTCGAACCACTGGTCCATGGAGGCTCCGGGAATCGGACGATTCGGGGCTCATCCTACCGAATCGTCCCGGGCCCGTGCGCCCCGCCCTTTTGCCCTCATTCTTGCGCTAGATCAAAGGACCGGCCCCCCCGTCGCCTTACCGTGTGTGCCGGGTAGAATTCAGACATGGAACCCGCAGGGCTGTCCCGGTTCGAGATCGTTTCCAGAGAGGATTTCTCGGACGTCACCTATCTCCTGGAAGTCCGCCATCCGCTGATGGCGAAGGCGGCCAGGCCGGGACAGTTCGTGATCGTGATGGCGCACGAGCACGGCGAGCGCATCCCGCTCACCATCGCCGATTTCGACCGCGCCAGGGGCACCGTCACGCTGGTGATCCAGGCGGTCGGCAAGACCACGCGCGAGATGCAGCAGTCCTGCAAGGTCGGCTCGACGCTGCACGCGATGGTCGGCCCGATGGGCATTCCGAGCCCGATCAGCGGCGCGAAGAAAGTCGTCTGCGTGGGCGGCGGGCTCGGCGTGGCGCCGATCTTTCCGCAGGCGCGCGGCTTCAAGGAGAACGGCGCCTACGTGATCGGCGTCCTCGGCTTCCGCACCAAGAGCCTCGTGTTCTGGGAGGACAAGTTCCGCAGCTGCTGCGACGAACTGATCCTGTGCACGGACGACGGCTCCGCCGGGCTCAAGGGGCTGGTCACCGAAGGCATCCGCCGCGCGATCGAGAAGCACTCCGACATCGACGAGGTCGTCGCGATCGGCCCGCCGGTGATGATGAAAGGCTGCGCCGAGGCGACGCGCGCGCACAAGATCAAGACCCTGGTGAGCCTCAACCCGATCATGGTCGACGGCACCGGCATGTGCGGCGGCTGCCGGGTGAAGATCGGCGACCAGGTGAAATTCGCCTGCGTCGACGGCCCGGACTTCGACGGCCACCAGGTGGATTTCGACGACCTGATGACGCGGCTGCGGCGCTACACGCAGGTCGAGCGCGCCGCGGCCGAGCGCTGGTCGGCGAACTGCCGCATGAAGGACCTGGCGGACCCGGCCGCGCCCGCGGTCGAGCTGCTCGAGCTGCCCGACCCCTTCGACGACGTGAAGGGCGGGTAGCGCGCATGGCGAAGAAAAAGACCATCCGCACCATCCCGCAGGAGCGCACGCCGATGCGCGAGCAGGAGGCCCGCGCGCGCGCGAAGAATTTCGAGGAAGTGGCCTGCGGCTACGATGTCGACGAGGCGCTGCGCGAAGCCGAACGGTGCCTCCTGTGCCCCGACCAGCCCTGCGTCGCGGGCTGCCCGGTCGGCATCGACATCCCGGGCTTCATCCGCAAGATCGGCGAGAAGAACACCCGCGGCGCCTACGACGTCATCGCCGAGACCAACCTGCTCGCCGCCGTCTGCGGCCGCGTCTGCCCGCAGGAAACCCAGTGCGAGGAGGTGTGCACGGTCGGCGAGTCGCTCGAGGCGGTCGCCATCGGGCGCCTCGAGCGCTTCGTCGGCGACGCCGCGATCCGCGAGGGCTGGGTCAATGTGCCGCACATCGAGCCCAACGGCTTTCGCATCGGCATCGTCGGCTCGGGCCCGGCGGGCATGGCGTGCGCGGCGGACATGGCCAAGGCCGGCTGCGAGGTCACGGTGTTCGAAGCGTTCCACCAGCCCGGCGGGGTGCTGAAGTACGGCATCCCCGATTTCCGGCTGCCCAACGAGGTGGTCGACGCCGAAATCGAGAACCTGCGCAAGATCGGCGTGCGCTTCGAGTGCAACACGCTGGTCGGGCGCCTGTTCACCATCGAGCAGATGGTCGACGAGCTGGGGTTTCACGCCGTGTTCATCGGCACCGGCGCGGGGTACCCGTCGATGCTCGGCGTGCCGGGCGATTCGCTGAACGGCGTGCTCTCGGCCAACGAGCTGCTGACGCGCTGCAACCTGATGCGCGCGCGCGACGCCGACTTCGACACGCCGATCCCGCTCGGCAAGCGGGTGGCGGTGATCGGCGCGGGCAACACCGCGATGGACGCGATGCGCGTGTGCCTGCGCCTGGGCGCGGAGAAGGTCTATTGCGTCTACCGGCGCTCGCGCGACGAGTGCCCGGCGCGCGCCGAGGAAGTGCACCACGCCGAGCAGGAGGGCATCGAGTTCCACTGGCTTACTGCGCCGGTCGCGATCCTCGACGACGGCAAGGGCGGGGTGCGCGGCATGCGCTGCATCCGCATGGAGCTCGGCGCGCCCGACGATTCCGGGCGGCGCCGGCCGGTGCCGGTGGCGGGCAGCGAGTTCGACTTCGAATGCGACCAGGTGGTGTACGCGATCGGCACCAACGCCAACCCGATCATCGGCCAGACTTCGCGCCTCAAGCTCGACAAGCGCGGCTACATCGCGACCGACGAAGACCTCGCCACCTCGATGCCCGGCGTGTTCGCCGGCGGCGACATCGTCACCGGCGCGGCCACCGTGATCGAGGCGATGGGCGCGGGCCGCAAGGCCGCGCGCGGCATGAAAGCGTATCTTGGCCTGCGCGATCCGGCGCGCGCCGCCGCCGGGGAGACGCTCTTCGGCATCGACCCCGGCGAGCACAATTTCGTGCGCCTGCGCGCCGCCGCCTAGGAGCCCCATGCAAACCGCGCAAAAAACCGTCACCACCCTCAAAGAGCACGTCGTCGAGATCCTCAGCGACTCCGGCGAGGGCGCGCAGCGCTGCGGCCAGACGCTCGGCGCGATCGCCGCGCGCACGGGCAACGGCATCTGGACGGTGGAGATCATCCCGGCCGAGATCCGCCCGCCGGCGCGCTCGATCGCCGGCGCGAGCGGCAACCGCATCCGCATCGGCTCGACGCGGGTCAGCAACGGCGGCGACGAGACCGACCTGGTGGTCGCCTTCAACGAGCAGGTGCTGCTCGGGCGCGTGCGCGCCGGCGAGCTCAAACCGGGCTGCACCATCCTGCTGGAGAACATGTGGCGCAGCCACGGCGATGCGGCGATCGCCGCCGCCTACGCCGAGACGCACGCGCGTCTCGTCGAGGCCGGCTACCGCGTGCTGGAAATCCCGATGGAGCAGGCCTGCCGCGCCCTGGTCTCCGACCCGCGCCGCGGCAAGAACATGTTCGCGCTGGGGATGCTGTGCAACCTGTACAGCCTCGAGCTGCAGCTCGCGCGCGAGCAGATCGCGCTCACCTTCGGCAAGAAGGACGCCGCGGTGGTGGCCCAGAACGTGAAGCTGCTCGAGGCGGGCCACGAGTGGGCGGAGGCGAACCTCGATTTCAAGTACGTCATTCCGGCCAAGCCCGTCACGGCGCCGCAGGTCGTGATCAACGGCAACACCGCCATCGCGCTCGGCGTGCTCGCTTCGGGCATGGAAATCTGCGCCATGTACCCGATCACGCCCGCTACCTCCGCGTCGCACTATCTGTCGGACGTCTTCGAGAAGGTCGGCGGCATCGTGCACCAGGCCGAGGACGAGATCGCGGCCTGCGCCTTCGCCATCGGCGCGTCCTACGCCGGCAAGTGCGCGGTGACCATCACCTCCGGGCCCGGCTACTCGCTCAAGCAGGAGGCGATCGGCCTCGCGGTGATGGGCGAGATCCCGCTGGTGGTGGTGAACGTGCAGCGCGGCGGCCCCAGCACCGGGCAGCCGACCAAGGTCGAGCAGGGCGACCTGATGGCCGCGATCTTTGGCAGCCACGGCGACGCGCCCAAGGTGGTGATGGCGCCGAGCACCATCGAGGACTGCTTCTATTCGATCATCACCGCGCGGCGTATCGCCGAGACTTTCAACATGGTGGTGGTGGTGCTCTCGGACGCGAGCCTCGCGACCTCGCAGCAGCCGTTCGCGCGCCCCGAGTTCAGCGAGTCCTGGGTGGCGCCGCCCGTGGACCAGAGCGCAATCCCCGAGGGCATGAAGCCCTACGACTGGAACGAGGCCACCGGGCTCGCGCGGCGCTTCATCCCCGGCCAGCCGAACGGCATGCACACGCTCACCGGCCTCGCGCACGACCGCGCGAGCCACGTCGCCTACGATCCCGAGGTCAACGAGGAAAGCATCCATTTCCGCAGCCTGAAGCTCGCCGCGCTGCAGAAAACGCTCAAGACGCCGCCCGTGTTCGGCGGCGACTCGGGCGACCTGCTGGTCGTCGGCTGGGGCAGTACGCAGGGCGCGATCGAGGAAGCGGTCGCCACGCTGCGCGCCGAAGGCCGCAAGGTGTCCTCGGTACACCTGCGCTTCCTGCAGCCGCTGCCGGGCGGCCTGAAGAGAATCATGCAGCGCTTCCGCCGGGTGATGACGATCGAGGGCAACTGGAGCGACCGGCCCGACGACGCGATCATCGACGAGGACAACCGCCGCTACTCGGCGCTCGCGCTGCTGCTGCGCGCGCGCACCCTGGTCGACGTCGACTGCTGGAGCGAAGTGCGCGGCGAGCCGATCAAGCCCGGCACCATCCGGCGCGTGCTGCTCGACGCGCTCAAGCCCAAAGCAAAGGAGCGCGCGCGATGACGATGATGGCCACCGAATGCCTGCTCGAGCTGTGCGAGCAGCGCCACGAGCTCGAGGATTACCAGAGCGGCGTGCCGCGCTGGTGCACCGGCTGCGGCGACAACGCGATCCTCGCCGCGGTGCAGCGCCTGTGCCGCGACGAGGGGCTGCGGCCGGAAAAGACCGTGTTCGTGTCCGGCATCGGCTGCTCGAGCCGCTTCCCGCACTACATGCGCACCTACGGCTTCCACGGCATCCACGGCCGCGCGCTGCCGGTGGCCGAGGGCGTGCGCCTGGCGCGGCCCGACCTCACCGTGTTCGTGAACACCGGCGACGGCGACTGCTGCAGCATCGGCGCGGCGCACTGGATCCACGCCATCCGCTACAACATGAACATGACCGTGTTCCTGCACGACAACCAGATCTACGGCCTGACCAAGATGCAGGCCTCGCCGACCTCGCCGCGCGGCACGAAGAGCAACACCACCCCGCGCGGCTCGACGCTGGAGGCGCTGCAGCCGCTGAGCGTTACCCTGGGCGTGCAGAACGTGTCCTTTGTCGCGCAGGCGGTCGACTGGATCCCGGAATCGCTGTTCGAGATCGTCAAGGCGGCGTACCACCACCAGGGCTTTTCCTTCGTGCGCATCGTGCAGCGCTGCCCGGAGTGGCTGCCCAAGGTCTGGGATCCGTGGCTGCACGATCCCAAGCGCATCCTGATGCTGGACCACCCGCAGGGCATGCAGGTAAGCGACGGGCTGAAGCAAGTCTACAAGAACCAGCTGGCGCACGATCCCTCCAATCTCGACCGCGCGCGCGAAATCGCCTCGGACACCGATCGAATCCCGGTGGGCATCCTGTACCGCAACCCGGAGGTCCCGTGCTACGAGGAGCTGCGGGCGACGCCCGGACTGCGCACCACCGCGAAGCTGAAGCAGGGGCTGGAGGCCGAGCTCGACAAGTTCACCTTCTGGCCGCAATGAGCCGCTGACCGTGCAAGTGGAAGTCCATCCCGATACCGCGTTCTTCCTGACCGGCCGGCGCGCCGGGAAGGCGAGCGCGGGTCCGGTCCTGTGCCCGGCGCTGCTGGCCGCCTATCGCGACCTGACGAAGCTGCGCTACGACTTCCCGCTGGTGCTGCGCGCGAACTCGAAGGACGGCCCGCTGTTCGAGCCGCTGTCCGCGCTCACCGACCGGCTGATCGAAGGCGGCGCCGAGCGCCAGCAGGCCCTGCGCGTGGAGCGTGAGCTGCGCGCCCAGGCCGCCGCCGCCGGCGCCGTGGCGCCCGCCGCCGCCGCCAAAATCGACGGCGAGCTCGTCGATTGCGACGCCGCCATGCCCGCGCGACTGCTCGCCCATGTCTGGCGCGCAACACAGGAAGGCAAGGCGGCCGCGTTCCGCCGCACCGTCGAGCGCCTGATCGTGAAGCTCGACGACATCCTGCGCGCGGACCGCGCGCGCTCGGCCGAGGGGCGCAGCGCGGCCAGCCTGAAGGCCTCGTTCGGCGACCTCCACGACCAGGCGTTCGATTTCGATTCGATGTCGAAATTCCTGGGCACGGTGTCGGTGCAGACCACGCTCAGCGACAGCCGCCGCGGCCGCATCGAATCCACGCTCGCCGCCCTGCGCGTGCAGCGCTTCTATCCCACGGACGGCGCCGAGGCGCTGGCGTTCCGCTTCGAGAGCTGCGCGGCTGCGCTGCAGGCGTTCCGCGAGCGGGTGCCGGACGTGATGCGGCTGGCGAAGGCGATCACGCTCGCCGAGCTCGAGGTCGAGGGCGAATTCAGCAGCGAGCGGCACGACGCGCTGTTCGAGCGGCTCGCGGCGAGCGGCCTCGACCTGCGGGACCTGGCGCTGTTTCCCGACTACCTGGTCTGCGTGCGCGAGGCGCACGCGCGCGGCGCCGAGCTGGACGCGCTGCTCGAGATCCTGGCCGGCGGCCTGCCGATGAAGATCCTGCTGCAAACCGACGACCTCCTGGGCGAGCCGCTCGCGCACGCGGGCCACGTCCCCGCCGGCGCGCATGGCCGGCAGCTCGCGCACATGGCGCTCGGGCTGAACAGCGTCTACGTCCTGCAGGCGAGCGCGGCGCAGCTCGCCGTGCAGCGCGAGCGCCTCCTGCAGGCGATGCACTATCCGGGCGCGTCCCTGATCAGCGTTTTTTCGGGCGCGGGCGGCCACGCCGGCGACCTGCCGCCCTACCTCGTCGCCGCGGCGGCCACCGAGTCGCGCGCGTTTCCGTCCTTCAGCTACGACCCGGCGGCGGGCGCCGACTGGGCGTCGCGCTTCTCGCTCGCGGGCAATCCGCAGCCCGAGCGCGACTGGCCGCTGCACGCCCTCGCCTACGAGGACGCCGAGCACCAGCGCGTGCAGGCGCAGGTGGCGTTCACGCTGATGGATTTCGCCGCCTGCGACGCGCGCTACGCGGAGCACTTTGCCGCGGTGCCGCGTGCCGGCCGCGGCGCGGCGCTGGCGCCGGCCGCCGAGTGCGTGCAGCGCGAGACCAAGGGCGTCCCGGACAAGCTGCCGAGCCTGTTCTTGGTCGACGGCGGCGACCTCGTGCACCACGCGATCGTCGATGACTGGCTGCTGCGCGAAGCGCGCCGCTGCGCCGAGGCCTGGCGCAGCCTGCAGGAGCTCGGCGGCATCCGCAACTCGCACGCCGAGCGGCTGCTCGCGCGCGAACGCCAGAATTGGGAGGGGGAGCGCGCCGCTGCGGCCCCGGCACCCGCGGCCGTAACCGCGGCACCGGCCGCCGCCGCAGCACCAGCCGCTACCCCGGCCGCGCCCGCCGAAGCAGAGAAGGAGCGCCCCGCCGACGAGCCCTACATCGAAACGCCGCGCTGCTCGAGCTGCGACGAGTGCATCCAGATCAACAACAAGATGTTCGCCTACGACGCCAACAAGCAGGCGCGCATCGTCGATGCGAGCGCCGGCACCTATCGCCAGCTCGTCGAAGCCGCCGAAAGCTGCCAGGTCGCCATCATCCATCCCGGCAAGCCGCGCAACCCGGACGAGTCCGGCCTGGAAGATCTGCTCAAGCGCGCGGAGTCCTTTCTTTAGGCGCCGGGCAGTACGGTTCATTGACGTACATCAACACCCGATGGGCCGATCGGGTATAGCAATGGGCATCAGTCGAGCAACACCCGGAGGTAGCCATGAACATCGCTCGCAACCTTCAGGATTATCTTGCAACGCAGCAGATCGCCTACGAAGTCATCGGCCACTCGCGCACGGTCAACAGCAGCAGCACCGCGCAGGCCGCGCACGTGCCCGGCGCGAGCGTCGCCAAGGGGGTCGTGGTCAAGGACAAGGCAGGCTACGTCATGGCGGTGCTGCCCGCGAGCCATCATGTGGCCCTGTCGCAGCTCGGTGCAGCCTTGCGCCGCGACTCGCTCGAGCTGGCGAGCGAATCCGAGCTCACGAACCTGTTTTGCGACTGCGCCGTCGGCGCCGTGCCGCCGCTCGGCGCAGCCTACGGCCTGCCGATGATCGTGGAGGAGGCGCTCGCCGAGCAGCCGGACGTGTTCTTCGAAGCCGGCGACCATGAGCATGTCATCCACGTAACGCGCAACGAGTTCATGCGGCTGATCGAGGGCACACCGCGCGCGCACTTCGGCGAGCCCGGCGCAACAGGAGGTGGACTATGGATGCAATGACGCTGTTCGTCTTGGTGGCCGCGGGCCTGGCGGTCCTGTCGCTGTACCAAGGCATCGTCTCGATGGCGCATGGGGGCGAAGCGGACCGTCTCCACAGCCACCAGTACATGTTCAAGCGCACCCTCTGGCAGGCGCTGGCGGTGCTGTTCATGCTGGCCGCCCTGCTCGCGGCGCAGTAGGGGCCCGGCCGCGCGCGCGCCGGGCCGCCTGACCCGCGATTCGCGCGCTAGAGCTTCTTCAGCACGCCCGAGGCGCGGGCCGCGTCCTCGGCCGAGTCGAGCACCAGAAAGCCCTTGAAATTGCGGCCGATTGCGGTCGCCGAGAACGCGCGGAAGCTGATGCCGGCCTTGGCCAGTGCGCGCGCGATCGCCGCCGTGGTGCCGGGCTTATCGCCGCCTTCGATCCGCAGCAAGTGCATGTCCGGCGCCGAGCCGAGGCCTACGGACTGCGCGGCCGCCACGACCTTCTTGCCCTTCACCGGGGTGACAAAAAGCAGGCCCTTCCCCGGCATCTCGGCCGCCCGGCGCGCGAACGCGAACTCGAAATTGCCGCCCGCCTTCGCCACCGGGTCAAGGACCGCCGCCGCGCCCCCGGGCTGGTCGTCGATCGTCGCCTTCCACATTTCGCTTTTCGTGATCTTCAGTTTCATGATCCACCTCCTATTGCGGACGATGAGTATAGGCCCGGGCAGCACCGGTCGGGCAAGCCCATCGTGCGGGCCTGGCGCTCGTCCGGGCCTCAGCTACGCGCGAGCACCCGCCCCGGCCGCGCCCCGGTGCTCTTGCCCTCTCGCCACACGATCGCGCCGTTCACGATCACCGCCTCGATGCCCTTCGCCGGCTGGATCGGCCGCGCAAACGTCGCCGCCTCGTCCACGGTGCCGGCATCGAAAATGGTGACGTCGGCGGCGAAGCCTGGCTTGAGCACGCCGCGATCGGCGAGACCGAAGGTCTTCGCCGTGAGGCCGGTCATCTTGTAGACCGC
>JAOTWE010000304.1 GCA_029863065.1 Betaproteobacteria bacterium | reverse complement strand
ACGCGTGGAGCTCGATCACGGGCCGATCCCCGCACTGCAGTGGCCGGCGATGCGCATGGAGTTCAAGCTCGCCGATCCGAAGCAGCTCGACGGGCTCGCGCAGGGCGATGAGGTGCAGTTCGAACTACGCGGCGAGCCGGACAAGGACGGCGACTACGTCATCGAGCGCATCACGCGCAGGCCCGGTCGATGATCGCCGCACTGATCCGCTGGTCGGTGCACAACCGCTACCTCGTCATCCTGGCGACGATCCTCGTCGCCGCGTGGGGCGTCGTGTCGGTCCTGCGCACGCCGCTCGACGCGATCCCGGACCTGTCGGACACGCAGGTCATCATCCGCACGCCGTTTCCCGGCCAGGCGCCGCGCATCGTCGAGGACCAGGTCACCTATCCCCTCGCCACCACGATGATGTCGGTACCTGGCGCGAAGACCGTGCGCGGCTACTCGATGTTCGGGGATTCGTACGTGTACGTGCTGTTCGAGGACGGCACCGACCTGTACTGGGCGCGCTCGCGTGTGCTCGAGTACCTGAACCAGGTGCAGGGGCGGCTGCCGGCCTCGGCCAAGCCCGCGCTCGGGCCCGACGCCACCGGCGTGGGCTGGATCTATCAGTACGCGCTGGTCGATCGCAGCGGCCGCCACGATCTGGGGCAGCTGCGCGCGCTCCAGGACTGGTTTCTCAAGTACGAGCTGAAGAGCGTACCCGACGTCGCCGAGGTGGCGTCGGTGGGCGGCATGGTGCGCCAGTACCAGATCGTGCTGTTCCCGGAACGGCTGCGCGCCTACGGCATCTCGCACAACCGCGTGATCGATGCCGTGCAGCGCGCCAATCGCGAGACCGGCGGCTCGATCCTGGAGCTCGGCGAAGCCGAGTACATGGTGCGCTCGGGCGGCTACCTGAAGTCGCTGGAGGACTTCGCCGCCGTGCCGCTCGGCGTAAGCGACGGCGGAACGCCGATCCTGCTGCGCGACGTGGCGCGCGTCCAGATGGGTCCGGAGATGCGTCGCGGCGTTTCCGAGCTCGACGGCCAGGGCGAGGCGGTAGGCGGCGTCATCATCATGCGCCACGGGCGCAATGCGCTCGAGACCATCGCCGCGGTCAAGAGGAAGCTCGCATCGCTCAAGCCCGCGCTGCCTCAGGGCGTCGAGATCGTGGAAACCTACGATCGCTCCGGCCTCATCGTGCGCGCGGTGCGCCATCTGGCGGAGAAGCTCGCCGAGGAGTTCGTCGTCGTCGCGCTGGTGTGTCTCGCGTTCCTGCTGCACCTGCGCAGCTCGCTCGTCGCCATCGTCACGCTGCCGCTCGGCGTGCTGGCGGCGTTCATCGTCATGCGCTACCAAGGCGTCAACGCCAACATCATGTCGCTCGGCGGCATCGCCATCGCCATCGGCGCGATGGTGGACGCCGCCATCGTCATGATCGAGAACGCGCACAAGCGCCTCGAGGCGTGGCGGCACGCGAACCCGGAAGGGGAGGGGGAGCCCTCCGGCGCGGCGCGCTGGCGCCTGATCGAGGAGGCGGCTGCCGAGGTCGGCCCGGCGCTCTTTTTCTCGCTGCTCATCATCACGCTGTCGTTCATCCCCGTGTTCGCGCTCGAGGCGCAAGAAGGGCGCCTGTTCTCCCCGCTCGCCTTCACCAAGACCTACGCCATGGCGGCGTCGGCGATCCTCTCGGTGACGTTGGTGCCGGTGCTGATGGGCTACCTGATCCGCGGGCGCATCCCGGACGAGCGGCGCAATCCCCTGAACCGCCTGCTCATCACCGCCTACCGGCCGCTGCTCGCGGCCGTGCTGCGCGCCCCGCGCACAACGCTCGTCGTGGCCGCGCTGGTGGCGGCTTCGACGCTGTGGCCGATCGCGCGTACCGGCACGGAATTCATTCCGCCGCTTGACGAAGGCGATCTGCTCTACATGCCCACCGCGCTGCCGGGCCTGTCGCCCGGCAAGGCGGCGCAGCTGCTGCAGCAGACCGACAAGCTGATCGCGACGGTACCGGAGGTCGAGCGCGTCTTCGGCAAGATCGGGCGCGCCGATACCGCGACCGATCCCGCTCCGCTCGAGATGGTCGAGACCATCGTGCGGCTCAAGCCGCGCGCCGAGTGGCGGCCCGGCATGACGCCCGACAAGCTCGTCGAGGAGCTCGACCGCCTGGTGCAGTTCCCGGGGCTTGCCAACCTGTGGATCCCGCCTATCCGCAACCGCATCGACATGCTCGCCACCGGGATCAAGAGCCCGCTCGGCATCAAGGTGTCGGGCGACGACCTGGGCGCGATCGAGGGTGCCGCGGCGAGCATCGAGCGCGCGGTGAAGACGGTGCCGGGCGTCACCTCGGCGCTCGCCGAGCGCGTGCGCGGCGGGCGCTACATCGAGATCGGCATCGACCGCGCCGCCGCGGCACGCTACGGGCTGAACATCGCCGACGTGCAGTCGGTGGTGTCTGCCGCGATCGGCGGGGAGAACATCGGCGAGACGATCGAGGGCCGCCAGCGCTTTCCCATCAACGTGCGCTACGCGCGCGAGGTGCGCGACTCGGTGGACAAGATCCGCAACCTGCCCATCGTCACCGAGCGCGGCGCACAGATCCCGCTCGCCGCGGTGGCGAGCGTGGCGATCGCCGACGGCCCGCCGATGCTGCGCTCGGAGAACGCGCGCCTGAACGGCTGGATCTACGTCGACATCCGCGGGCGCGACCTCGGCTCGGTGGTGGCCGACGCGCAGCGTGCCGTGGCGCGCGAGGTGAAACTGCCACCGGGGGTCTCGGTGGCGTGGTCCGGGCAGTTCGAGTTCTTGGAGCGCGCCCGGGCGCGCCTGACGCTGGTGGTGCCCTTCGTCCTGCTGATCATCCTCGTGCTGCTCTACATGACGTTCCAGCGC
>JAOTWE010000064.1 GCA_029863065.1 Betaproteobacteria bacterium | reverse complement strand
TGGAAGCTGCGGTAGGCGATGAGATGCGGATCGTCGTCGAGAAACCAGATCCTGAGGGAATTGTCGACGCCCACCTTCCCGGCCTGCCACGCAGCGAGCGCGGTCAGGGCCGCGCACACGAGCGCGAGCACGCGGCGCCGGTCCCAGACCAAGCCTGCGATCCGATCGGCGAGGCTCATCGCGCGCACTCCAGGCGGCGCACGCTTCCGGTCGCACCGTCCAGCTCGACGAGATCGCCATCGCGCAGCCAACCGCAGGCGTCGGCGAGGCCGACCACCGCCGGCAGCGCCATTTCGCGCGCGACGATTGCTGCGTGCGAGAGCAGATTTCCTCGCTCCACCACGAGGCCCGCTGCCGAGGCAAAGAGCATCACCCAGCCCGGGTCGGTGCGCTCGGCCACCAGGATTTCTCCCGGCAGCACCCGCGCGCCTTCGGCCGCGGCGACCACACGGGCGCGGCCGCGCACCACGCCCGGGCTGCAACCAGTGCCGGCCCGCTCCTCGCCGCCTTGGCACGGGCCCGAGCGCGGTAAGGCGACCAGTCCGAGCTCGACCTGCCCGAGGCTGCGGGTCTCGAATCGGCGCGGCGGCGCGACCGCGCCTCGATGGCGCTCGAGCTCGGCCTTGCGCAGCGCGCACAGCCCGCGCAGATCGGTGCAGGTCGCGGCGCCATCGACGAATCCGAGCAGCTCCTCGAGCTCGAGGTGGAACACGTCACGCGGCGCCTCGAGCACACCGAGCGTGTGCAGGCGCTTGCCCAGCTCGACGACGATGGCACGCACCCGGCCGAAGAGGCGCGTGCGCTCGAAGCGCAGATTTTCGCGGTCGCGCACGCGGGCGCGCGCATTGCGCAGCACCCAGCTGAACACGGCACGGCGCAGCGGCCGCGCGCGCAGCGCGCTGGCGACGCGCGCTTCGGCCGCTCGCCGCAGGGATGACCCCCCGCCCTCCTCTGCAACCATCGTCGCGCCCGCCAAGTGACCCACGGCGCGCAGCAGCGGCAGCGGATCCTGGTCGAGCGGAATGCTCTCGAGCTTCAGTTCCTCGGGGCAGCGCTCGGCGAAACGCTCCAGATAGTCGAGATAGAGTTGGTGCAGCCGCGGGCACTGCCCTAGCCGCTCGAGCGCGGCGCTCGCGCAGCCGGAGCGGAGCAAATCGGGCAGCCCAGCTTCGGCGGCTGCGGCGCGCGCCATCTCGCGCACGCGGCGCACCGGCTCCACGCTGACAATCCCACTTTCGCCGCTCAGCAGATGATTGTCGAGCCCGGCGTCGCGCGGCCCGAGCCAGCGCGCCACGAGCCGGCGCAGAAGTCCGTGAAAGATCATGGCGAAGAAGTCGTTCAGCAGCGGCGCGTCCCAGCGCTTGAGCAGCTTGCGCTCGAGCCACCGGTAGTAGGCGACAAGCTCGTCCACGCGCATCTCCCCGAGCGCGACCGGCGGCGCCGCGAGCGCTGCATCGAGCCGTCTCTTGAAGCGCCGATTGGTGCGCTCGACTGTGGCAAAGTGGATCACCATGCGCGCAGCCTGGCGCGCCAGCGCGGCGCGCCGCGCACGCCCTTGCATGGGTGCGAGCACCGCGAGCTCGGGCCGTTCGCGCACACCCAGCATCTCGTCCAGGAACTGGCGGTTGTGGCGGAACCCCGGGATCAGCGCAAGCAGCCGGTACCACGACAGCAGGTTGTAGTAGACGCGCCCGCGCACGAAGCCGAGCATGCGCCGGTACGCGTCGTCGTTCGCGCGGATCTCCTCCTCGGGTACGCCGCCCAGCCGGTTAAATTCCCGGTAGGCATGCTCGTAGCAGCGCCGGATGAAGGAGAAGGTCATCGGCGTCGTGACGCCGCCGTAGCTTTCGGCGATGTTGCTCGAGTCCCAGATGGCGAGCTCGCCGTCCGGATCGGGCAGTCCGGCGAGCGAGGTGATCGGCCGCGACTGCAGCAACCACAGACATTCCCCGGCGATCGCCCACTCGATGTCCTGCGGCGCGCCGAAATGCCGCGCGCAGCGGCGCGCCAGCGCCGCGACCTCGGCCGCCTGCGCGTCGCTCAGACAGGGCGCCGCGCCGACGGTCTTTCGGCTGACGACCGCGCCATCGCGCGACACGTAATAGCTGTCGGCATCGCGCTCACCCGAAACGACGCCCGCGCCGATGCCGCGCGCGGCGGCGACCACCGCAAGAGCGCGGCGGCCGCTCACCGGATCCGCGCTGAACGCCACGCCGGCCACGTCGGCGTCGATCATGCGCTGGACCAATACCGCCGGCAGCGAGGCGTGCGTGCACTTGCCGTGTTGCGCGCGATATGCTCGCACGCGCGCGGCGGAGGCGGAGCGCCAGACGTCTGCCGCGCGATTCGCGACCTGCACATGCGGCACGAAAAGGTAGCTCTCGAGCTGCCCGGCGAACGAAAGCACGGCGCCGTCTTCGTCGAGCGCCGACGAGCGCACGGCGACGGTCTCGCCACGCGGGCACAGCTCGGCGAGCGCCCCTGCGAGCTCCTCTCGCCACTGCGTGCCGCAGGCCGCAGGCGAAAGCGCGAACCAGTCCGGCACAGGCAGGCCGGCGCGCCGCGCGCGGGCGAGCGCCCAGCCCTTGCCACCGAGCTCGGCGGGACCGGCTTGGTCGTGCATGCGCAGGATGGGCTGCATTGCGGACCCTTAAGAGGCGAGCAGATAGGGGATCGGGCCGAGCGCCGCGTACAGCATGAACGTCGCCAAGATCGAGGTCACGTCAAATGCCTTGGCAATCCCGGGCCTGCGCAGAGAGCGCAAGCTGCACACCATCGCTGCCGCCAGCAGCGGCGCCATGAGCAGCGCGAATACCGTCGCCTGGCCCGCGGCCCGCGCCGCGAGCCCGCCCGAAAGGATCACGAGCACGAACGCCGCCATCCAGGCGGCGGCCGCCCGGCGTCTGCCCCAGACGGCGCTGTAGGTCGCGACGCCCACCTCCTCGTCGCGCGGGGCGCGGATCTTGCGGCCGATCTCGAGCATGACCGTGTCGAACAGGGCCGCGGCCCCGAGCAGGAGGAGCGCAGGATGAGGCTCGGCAGCGCGCGGCAGCCATTCGAATGCCGTCGCATAGAGCGCGATGAGCGCGCCGAACGGCACGTGGCTGGCGAGGTAGGCGAAGTGCCGGGAGCGCAACCACGCTCGGGCGAAGAACTCCGCGGCCATCAGGAGGTGATATCCCCACAGCGCCGCGAGCAGCCACAACAGCCGCGCGTCCACCGCGAGCGCAATGGCGATCTGCCCGGCGGCCGCGACGGCGAGCACCCAGCGCAGTTCTCCCAGGGTCACCAGCCCGCGGGGCACCGCCCGGTAAGGCCGGAAACGGGCGTCGTCCTCGAAGTCCTTGAACTCGTCGAAGATGCGCATCTGGGCGAAAACGAGGAGCGCGCTCCCCGCGGCCGCGACGACGGCGAGCGCCGAAGGCGCGGCCGCCCCGCGCAGCAGCGCGGAAAACATGGTGGCGGCGGCGCCCAGCAGCAGGGCGAGCGCCGACATCGTCGCGAGCGGAAAGCGCTCGCGCTGGTAGATCCACAGGCGCTTAAGCATGGCGTACCTCCGGGATGGCGATGTCCACGCCGCGCGCACGCGCCGCATGCGCGCGCGCGAAATCTCCAGAGCACAGTGCACCGATCAGCGAGATCTCGCCCGCCAGGGCGAGCGCAGCGCACAACTCGGCGAACGCGCGCGCGTCGGCGGGTCCGCAACGGCGCAGGATTTCCAGGCAGGCCCGCTGGCTGGTCAAATGCGTGGCTCCGCCCACCGTGCCGGCGATGACGTTGGGCAGCGTGACGCACGCGTACAGCCCGCCGTCCGCGGTCTTTTCCATCCGCGTGACGCCGACGGCCGACTCGGCAACGCACGCCGCGTCCTGGCCGCACGCGATATACAGGGCGGCGAGGCCGTTGGCGTAGTGGCCCTGCACGCCGATGGTTCCCGAAAGCACGCCGCCCAGCGCGGCCATGCGCCAGTAGTCCGTCATGCGCTCGGGGCTGGTGTGCAGCCGCTCGGCGAGCAGCGTGCGCGGGATGAAAGCTTCGGCGCTCACGCGCTTGCCGCGTACGTGGGCAAAGGACTGCGCGCTCGCCTTCTTGTCGCCCGAGTGGTTCGCCTCCAGGAAGAAGGTCTGCGGCTTCACCGGGGAGTGGCGCGCAATGTGCTCGACGATGGCGGCCGCAGCGAACGTCACCATGTTCTGCCCCGCCGCTTCGCCGGTCTGAAATTCGAGGTTGACGTACACGTGGTTGCCTTCGATCGTGGCGCGTACGCCGGCAAGGCGGCCGTGCGCGGTCGTGGCCGCCGCGGCCTCGGACAATGCCCCTGCCTGTGCCTCCACCCAGGAGGAAAACCCGGTAGCCTCCGCCAGGGTGGCGAAGACGAATCCCGGAGCGCGGCTCACCCCCTCGGCCAGTACGGCGGCGGCGCATCCGCCGGCCTCAGTGATGAGCTGGGCGCCACGGCTATAGGAAGCGACGAGCGCCGCCTCGGTGGTCGCCAGCGGAAGGAAATAGTCGCCCCGCGCGCTGCCGCCGCTCACCCGCAGCGGGCCGGCGATGCCCACCGGCACCTTCACCGTGCCGATGAAGTTCTCGATATTGCGTTCGAAGTGATCGATCCCGGCAAGGGTGCCTTCGTCCGCGAGCGCGGCGCGCTGCTCGGCGCTCGCTCCCAGCAGGCGCCAGCGCTGCGCGACGCTGTCGCGCGTGTCGCACTCGGTGCGCGGGATCGAAGCGCGCATGTGGCGGCGTTCGTCAAATTTCGCATGCATGGCGGCAATGGTCATGACAGCTCCTTCGTGGCGCGGCGGTCTCGGTGCAGCGGCGCTTCGGCTCGAACGCATCCATATTCGGGGGCACGAGCTGACGAACCGCATACCCACTCGTTACTGATCGCTTACGGCGCCAAGGCTTTGTTTATAAATACTTATCACCCTCGATCGAATGATATTCATGGCTTCTTCCTCTCTTCAGACTTGCGTAAACAGCTTCAACTCCACCGCTCGCATCACGGCGGCCGCCCCAGAGCGCACGCCAAGCTTCCGGTAGGCGTTCTTGATGTGCGTCGCGACCGTGTGCAGCGATACGCCCAGCCGGTCGGCGGCCTGCCCGTAGGTGCAGCCGTGCGCGATCAGCCGCAGGACGTCCGACTCCCGCGGCGTGAGGGAGATGACTTCGAGACCCGCGTCGAAATGCCCGTTCATGGCTACCTCCAGTTGGTGACTGCATCACTGGAAAAGCATCCGCTGTGCCAGTTAGCCAACGCCCTGTTAATCAATTGATTTGAGATCGGAGGCGAACCCAGGCTGAGCGCGCCGGTGGCATTTCTTGGCGTAGAGGAATACATCTTCTGTATGGCATCGGTCCGTCTCAGCGCCTCTGACCACGAGTTCTTCGCCACCCTCGCCGACGTCGTCTATGGCAACGCCTTCGCCGAAAATCGCATGGAGGTCATCGGCCGGCTCGTGCCTGGCGCCAAGCCCGAGGAGCTGATCAAGGACCAGGGGGCGCTTGCGCGCGTGGTCATGCCGCGCCTCGAGCCCTTCCTGGGCGCAGGGGGGATGCACTCGCCGGGGCTGAGCGATGCGGACCGGCGGCTGCTGGAGCCGGCGTTCCTCTATGTGTGTTACCAGCGCGCCGTGCCGCAGCTCGACGCGCTGATCGAGCGCCAGGCGGGCAAAGGCGGCGACGCGCTGCCCGTGCCGTTCGCGGACGAAGTGATCGCCGACTTGATGCGCTGCGGCTTCGACGAGGAGCGCGCGCTGCGTTACTTCGGGCTGTTCTTCCAGTTGCGCCGCGGCTTCTACTTCATCAGTCTCGGGCTCGCCGGCCAGTGCCTCTCGATGCGCCGGTTGCGTGAGGCGTTGTGGAACAACATCTTCACGCACGACATGCGCGGCTTCGAGGCGGCGCTCTGGAGCCGCATGGAAGATTTCTCCACGCTGCTGCTCGGCGAGACCGGCACCGGCAAGGGTGCGGTGGCATCGGCCATCGGCCGCTCCGGCTTCATTCCCTACGATCGCGGGCGGCGCCGCTTCGCGGCCAATTTCACCGAGACCTTCATCGCCATCAACCTGTCGCAGTTTCCCGAGTCGCTGATCGAATCGGAGCTCTTCGGCCACAGGAAAGGGGCCTTCACCGGCGCGATCGACCACCACGAAGGCGTGTTCGAGCGCTGCGACGCGCACGGCGCGCTGTTCCTCGACGAGATCGGGGAAGTGTCGATCCCGGTGCAAATCAAGCTGCTGCAGGTGCTGCAGGAGCGCACCTTCACCCCGGTCGGCAGCCGCGAGCACCAGCGCTTCGGCGGCCGCGTCATCGCCGCGACCAACCAGCCGATCGGCTCGCTGCGCCGCGAGGGGCGCTTCCGCAACGACTTCTTCTACCGGCTGTGCTCGGACGTCATCGAGGTGCCGACGCTTCGGCAGCGCATCTCCGAGTCGGGCAACGAGCTGGAACTGCTCGTGCGCCGGATCCTCCTCACCGGGCGCTACGCGGGCGAGATCGCGCCGGCCCCCGGCGGCGAGGACGAGGCGCTGGCCGGCAAGCTGCGCGCAGGCGAGCTCACCGCCGACGAGCTTCTGGCCCGCTACTGCGCCATGCTCTACGGCAGGCTCGGCAGCTATGCCGAGGTCGCCAAGCGCACCGGACTCGATCCGCGCACGGCGCGCAAGTACGTGGAGAGCGCAAAATCCGGATAGATTTGCCCCGCCCGGCCCGCTACAGTGCCGCCATGGAAAAGATCATCACCCGGGCGCGCAGCTACCTGGACGAGCGCAGGGGCGAGCGCGTGTCTCTCACCGAGCTGGCGCGCGCCGTAGGCGCGAGCCCCTTCCACCTGCAGCGCCGCTTCAAGGAATCGCTCGGCCTCTCGCCCAAGGACTACCAGCGCGAAGCGCTGCTCGAGGACGCCAAGCGCCACCTGAAGAACGGCGGCCGCGTCACCGACGCCCTGTTCGAAGCCGGCTACGGCTCGGTGTCGCGCTTCTACGAGAAGGCCGCCGCGCGCCTGGGAATGCCGGCGCGTGCTTACCGCAACGGCGGCAAGGGAGCGCGCATCCTCTACACCACGTTCGCGTCGCCCCTGGGCACGGTGCTGATCGCCGGCACCGAGCGCGGCCTGTGCTCGGTGAAGCTCGGCGAGGGCGCGGCGAAGCTCCTCGCCGACGAGTTCAGCGAGGCCGAGCTGGTGCGGGAGCCCAGGGCTTTGCCCGAGATAAGGAAGCGCATCCTCGAATTCCTCGCGGGCGACGCCTCTCTCGCGAAAATCCCGCTCGACATCCGCGGCACCGTCTTCCAGAGAAAGGTCTGGAACGAGCTGCGGCGCATCCCCGCCGGCTCGACGCGCAGCTACGGCCAGATCGCGCGCGCCATCGGCGCGCCGCGCGCAGTGCGCGCGGTGGGCAGCGCCTGCGGCGCGAACCCCGTGGCGCTCGTCATTCCCTGCCACCGCGCGCTGCGCGCGGACGGCAGCCTGGGCGGCTACGCCTGGGGTCTCGCACGCAAGAAGAAACTCCTGGAGATCGAGAAGCGCACGCGTAAATGAGGGCGGCCGACTACGGCCGCCTCGTGGCGCTCGCCGCGATCTGGGGCGCGGCCTTCATCTTCATGCGCGTCGCCGCCCCGGTTCTCGGAGCGGTGTGGACACCGGAGCTGCGCGTGCTGATCGGCGGGCTCGCGCTGCTGGCCTGGCTGCGGATCACGGGCTTCGATCCGGGCCTTCGCGTTCACTGGCGCTCGTACCTCCTCATCGGCGGCATCGGTATCGCCGCGCCGTTCGTCCTGTACTCGTTCGCGGCGATGCACGCGCCGGCGTCGCTGCTCGCCATCGTCAACGCCACCGCGCCGATCTTCGGGCTCACGTGGAACGCGTCGTTCCGCGACGAGCGGGTGACGGCGCGCAAGGCCACCGGCCTTGCCCTGGGAATCGCCGGCGTGACGCTCATCGCGCGTCCCTCGGGCATCGCGCAAGACCCGATGTTCGGCTGGGCGGTGGCGGCGGCGCTCGGCGCCTGCTGCCTGTACGGCGTCGTCGGCGTGCTGGTGAAGCGCTTCTCGGGCGGCGCCCCGCCGCGCGGCATGGCCGCGGGCAACCAGCTCGCCGCGGCCGTGGTGCTGATTCCGCTCCTGCCGTTCGTGCCGCCGCTCGCCGCGCCTTCGGCGTTGGTGATCGCCAACGTCCTCGCGCTCGCGCTGCTCGCGAGCGGCGTGGCGTTCGTCCTCTACTTCCGCCTCATCGCCGACGTCGGCGCGACGCGCGCCCTCACCGTCACTTATCTCATCCCGCTGTTCGGCATCCTCTGGGGCTGGCTGTTCCTCGGCGAAGCGCTGCCCGCGGCGGCGCTCGCCGGCGGCGCATTGATACTGGCCGGGACAGTGCTGGTGACGCGCAGCTAAAATGGGGACAGACCTCATTTTTCTCATTTGCAAATGAGAAAAATGAGGTCTGTCCCTATTTAAATGTACCCACACCTTTTCCAGCCGCTCGACCTTGGCTTCGTGACGCTGCCGAACCGCATTCTCATGGGCTCGATGCACACGGGGCTCGAAGCGCGGGCCGACGGCATGGAGCGGCTCGCGGCGTTCTACGCCGAGCGCGCGAAGGGCAGCGCGGCGCTCATCGTCACCGGGGGCTTCTCGCCAAACGACGCCGGCGAGCTCGGCCCGCACCGCGCGCAGGTCAGCACGAAGGCGGACGCCGAGCGCCACAAGCCGATCCCGCGCGCCGTGCACGACGCGGGCGGCCGTATCGCGCTGCAGGTGCTGCACTCGGGGCGCTACGGCTTCCACCAGGGGATCGTCGCGCCTTCGGCGGTGAAATCCAGCATCAATCCGAATGCGCCGCACGAGATGAGCACAGACGAGATCGAGCGCACGATTGCCGCTTTCGCGGCGAGCGCGGCCCTCGCGCGCGAGGCGGGCTACGACGGGATCGAGGTGATGGGCTCGGAGGGGTACCTACTCTCGCAGTTCCTCGCGCCGCGCGTCAACCAGCGCATGGACAGTTGGGGCGGCAGCCTCGAGAACCGCATGCGCTTCCCCGTGGAGGTGGTGCGCGCGTGCCGCGTCGCCGCGGGCGATGACTTCATAATTGTCTATCGCATCTCGGCCCTCGAGCTCGTAGAGGGCGGCCTCTCGGCAGACGAAATCGCCCTGGTGGCGAAGGCGATCGAGAAGGCCGGCGCCACGCTCCTCAACACCGGCATCGGCTGGCACGAGGCGAAGATCCCCACCATCGCGCAGGCGGTGCCGCGCGGCGGCTTCGCCTGGGCAACGCGCAATCTTAAGCAGGCGGTGAACATCCCGGTCATCGCCTCGAACCGCATCAACGCGCCCGAAGTCGCGGAGCAGATCCTCGCGCGCGGCGATGCGGACATGGTGTCCCTCGCGCGCGCTTTCCTTGCCGACGAAGCCTTCGCCGCCAAGGCGAAAGCGGGCGATCGCGCCGGCATCAACATCTGCATCGCCTGCAACCAGGCCTGCCTCGATCATTACTTCATCGGCCAGCCGGCGAGCTGCGTCGTCAACCCGCGCGCGGGCCGCGAGACGCAGCTGGTGTTCGCCGCAACGAAAATGAGAAAGCGCGTCGCCGTGGTGGGCGGCGGGCCGGCGGGGCTGTCCTGCGCGGCGGTCGCCGCCGAGCGCGGCCACGACGTGGTGCTGTTCGAAAAGTCCGGCGAGCTCGGCGGCCAGTTCAACCTCGCCAAGCGCATCCCCGGCAAGCAGGAATTCGCCGAGTCGGTCGCCTACTACGCCGAGCGCATCCGGCGCGCGCGCGCCAAGGTGCTGCTCAACCACTCACCCACCCAAGTCGAGCTTGGCGAGTTCGACGAAGTGGTCCTCGCCACCGGCATCGAGCCGCGCAAGCCCGGCATTCCCGGCATCGCGCACCGCAGCGTCGTGGGCTACGCGGAGCTGCTCTCGGGCCGCGTGCAGCCAGGGACAAACGTAGTCATCATCGGCGCCGGCGGCATCGGCTTCGACGTCGCGCTTTACCTTCTGGAGCGCAATGAACGCGCCACGCTCGAGCCCGAGGCGTTCGCCGCGCACTGGGGCATCGTGCGCGACCGCGCCGCCGCGGGCGGCCTCGATCCGAAGGGCCCGCCGCCCGCGCATCCCGCTCACCGGATTACGATGATGAAGCGCTCGGCCGGCCCCTTCGGCACGACGCTCGGCCGCACCACCGGCTGGGTGCACCGCGCCGAGCTCGCTCGTAACGGCGTAGCGATGCTGAAAGGAGTCGAGTACCGCCGCATCGACGATGCCGGCGTGCATATCGCCGTGGACGGGGAAGAACGGGTCATCGCCGCCGACACGGTGGTGATCTGCGCCGGCCAGGAGCCGCTGCGGCCCTTCGCGGCGAAGCACCTGATCGGCGGCGCGAAGCTCGCCGGCGAGCTCGACGCCAAGCGCGCCATGCTCGAAGGCGCGGAGCTCGCCGCAGCGCTCTAGGCATGAACGCGGCCACGCTCGCGGGCAGTGCCGCGGTGCTTCTGTGGTCGACGCTCGCGCTTCTCACCGCGGGCGCGACGCGCATCCCGCCCCTCGAGCTTCTTTTTCTCACCTTCGGCGTGGCGAGCGTGCTTGGCCTCGCCTACGCACTCGCGCGGCGCGTGAACGTGTTCGGCGCTGCGCGACGCCACCCCGCGGCGCTGCTCCTCGCAACCGCCGCGCTCGGCGGCTACCATTTCTTCTACTTCGTCGCGCTCGCGCACGCGCCGGTGGTGGACGCGAGCCTCATCGCCTACCTCTGGCCATTGCTCATCGTGGTGTTCGCCGCCGCAGCGGGCGGCGCGCGCGTCACGCGACTGCATTTCGCCGGCGCGGCGCTCGGCCTCGCCGGCGCGTGGCTGGTGATCGCCGCGCGCGGTGCGCTCGCGCTTTCGCCGCGCTACGTAATGGGCTACGGCGCGGCGCTCGCCTGCGCACTCATCTGGTCGGCCTACTCGGTCGCCAACCGCCGCCATGCCAGCGCGCCGACCGAGCTCGTCGCGCTCGCCTGCGCACTCGTGGCGCTGCTTGCCGCACCCGCGCACCTGTATTTCGAAACCTTCGCCCTACCCTCGGACCGGGAATGGCCGTTCATCCTCCTCCTCGGCGCGGGGCCGGTGGGTGCCGCGTTCTTCCTTTGGGACCATGGCACGAAGCACGGGCGCCTCGCGCTCCTCGGCGCGCTGTCCTACGCGGCACCGGTTCTTTCCACCGCGTTCCTCATCGCTGCCGGCGATGCGGCGCCGACCTGGCACATCGGCGCCGGCTGCGTGCTGGTCGCGGGCGGCGCGGCGCTCGCCGCTTACGGCGAGCGCCGCGTGGGCTAACATGGCCGCCATGGACAAGGCTGCCGTCGCGGTCATCGCCGGCGTGGGCGAAGGCCTGGGCTTCGCCCTCGGCAAGCGCTTCGCGCAGGCCGGGTTCAACGTCGCGCTTACGGCAAGAAACGCCGAGCGGCTCGCGCGCCTCGCGGGCGAAATCCAGAAGGCGGGCGGCAAGGCCTTCGCAGCTCCCACGGAACTGCGGCCCTTCGGCGAGAAGTTCTAGCGTGCAGGCGAGCGACGCCCAGCGCCTGCTCCAGAGAATCTCCGCCAACATCGAGTCGGTGATGCGCGGCCAGCACGCGCAGGTGCGAAAGCTCCTGGCCGCCTTCGCCGCCGGCGGCCACGTGCTGGTGGACGACTTTCCCGGCACCGGCAAGACCACGCTCGCGAAGAGCCTCGCCGCCTCCATCGGCGCGCCGTTCGCGCGCGTGCAGTTCACGCCCGATCTCCTGCCCTCGGACATCCTCGGCGTGTCGGTGTTCAACCAGCGCGACCAGACCTTCGATTTCCGCGAGGGACCGGTGTTCACCTCGATCCTGCTCGCCGATGAGATCAACCGCGCATCGCCGCGTACGCAGTCGGCGCTGCTCGAAGTGATGGCCGAGGGCCAGGTGTCGGTCGAAGGCCGCACGCACGCCATGGACCCGACGTTCTTCGTCGTGGCCACGCAGAACCCGGTGGAGTTCCGCGGCACCTATCCGCTGCCCGAAGCGCAGATGGACCGCTTCGCGCTGTGCCTCGCGCTCGGCTACGTCGACGCCGACACCGAGGTGGCGGTGCTCTCGGCGCAGGATCTCGGCCATCCCCTGGAGCGCATCGGACCGGTGGCTTCGCGCGAGGAGGTCGTGGCGCTGAAAGAGGCGGTGCGCCGCGTGCGCGTCGCCGAGGAACTCAAACACTACGTTGTAGAGCTCGTGCGGCGCACGCGCGCCGCGCCCCAGGTGCTGCTCGGCTGCGGCCCGCGCGCCTCCATCGCCCTCACGCATACCGCCAAGGCCCTCGCCCTGTTCGACGGCGAGGAGTATGTGCGTCCCGAGCACGTGCAGGAGCTCGCCGTGGCGACGCTTGCGCACCGCATGGTGCTCGACCCGCAGGCGCGCTTCGCGGGCGTCTCGGCGACCGCGCTCGTCGGCGAGCTTCTGCGCGAGGTGAAAGTCCCGGCTTGAGGCGCCTGATCTACATCGCGCTGCGCGCCTTCAGCGCGCTCGATCACGCCTTGCGCGAGCGGCTCACCGCGGCCGGCTGGCTCGCGCTCGGCGCGGCCGGGGCGGCGGGCGCCGCGGGCCTCGACACCACGCAGAACCTGAGCTACCAGGCGGCGACGCTGCTCGGCGCGCTCCTCGTCCTCGCCTGGGGCGCGAGCCTCCTGTTTCGCGCGCGCATCGAGGTGCAACGCGAGCTGCCGCGCTATGCCACCGCCGGCGAGCCTTTCAGCTACGT
>JAOTWE010000157.1 GCA_029863065.1 Betaproteobacteria bacterium | reverse complement strand
CATGTCCATCGCCGACTCCCGGTATCGCCGTCTCAGTCCTTGAGGTTGACGAGGGCGAGGAATTCGCGGCGCAGCGTCGGGTCCTTGAGCATCGAGCCGCGCATCACGCTGTTCACCATCTTCGCGCCGCGGTCGCGGATGCCGCGCCAGTGCATGCAGAAGTGGTCGGCTTCGATGACCACGGCCAGGCCGTCCGGGTTCACCTTGCCCATCAGCAGGTCGGCGATCTGCGTGATCGCTTCCTCCTGGATCTGCGGCCGGCTCAGGATCCATTCGGCGAGCCGCGCGTACTTCGACAGGCCGATGAGGTTGGAATTCTCGTTCGGCATCAGGCCGATCCACAGCCGGCCCATGATCGGGCAGAAGTGGTGGCTGCAGGCGCTGCGCACGGTCATCGGGCCGACGATGATCAGCTCGCTGAGGTGCTCGGCGTTCGGGAACTCGGTCACCGCCGGTGCCGGGTGGTAGCGGCCGCGGAACACCTCGTTCAGGTACATCCGGGCGACGCGGCGCGCGGTGTCCTCGGTGTTGTGGTCGCCCGCGGTGTCGATCACCAGGCTTTCGAGCACGCCCTTGAACTTGTCCTCGACCTCCGCGAGCAGCGCGTCCAGCTCGCCGGGCTCGAGGAACTCGGCGATGTTGTCGTTGGCATGGAAGCGCCGCTTCGCCTTTTGCAATCGCGCGCGCACGCGCGCAGAAACCGGAACTTCCGCTTCGGTCTTCGAAGGCGGTGATGGATCTTTCATGCCTCGGCGATGATAGCAGCAGTGCCGCTGCCGCGGCGTGCCCGGCACGCCGCTCGCATCGAGCCGGGATTCGAACGGCCTGCTTCGGACTAGAGGGTCAACGGTTCCAGAACCAGCCGCGCGGCCGCGGCGGGATGGCGCCGATGCCGAGGAAGCGGGCGAGATTGGCGCGGCAGAAGAATTCCAGCGCGTCGAGGCTGGCGAAATGCGGCGAGGCGCGAAAACCCCGGCTGTCGTCCATCAGGTCGAGATCGCGCGCGATCAGCACGCGCGTCGGCTCTTCGCTGCTGCGGATCTCGTAGAGACTGCAATCCAGGTGCTCGCAGACGCGCGCGACGCTCGGCGTGCGCTGTGCTTCGATCGGCATCACGGTCAGGCCGGCGTCGTCGCCCGGTTGCTCGCGCCGGGGCCGGCCGCGCTTCGCGACCGGCGCCGCGGGCGCGCGGGGCGCCGGCTCATTGTCGGGCCCGGGCGCTCGAAAATCTCTGGGGAAACCGTCGTACATGGGGGTGGGCGAGAGCCTGTGCCCGGGTAAGACCGGCTCCGGGACGAAGAGTTTCAAATGGGGACAGTCCCCATTTTTCTCATTTGCCTGTCAACCGGGCCGGAGCTGAACCCGTTCTTGGACCATGCCCAGAACCGCCCGGGTCGTCGTCCCCGGCATTGCGCTTCACGTAAGGCAGCGCGCCCACAATCGCGCGCGATGCTTTTTCAGGGACGACGATTACGCCCTTCTTCTCGGGCTGCTTGGCCACTTCGCCGGAGAGCACGCTTGTGCGGTACATGCGTACTGCCTGATGACCAACCACGTTCATCTTCTTCTCACGCCGCGGACCGAGGACGGCTGTGCGTTGATGATGAAGCGCCTCGCGCAGTGCTATACGCAGCACGTGAACAAGGCGCTAAGACGTACCGGCAGCCTCTGGGAGGGGCGCTTCCGCTCATGCCTCGTGACTTCGGAGCGGTACGCGCTCGCGTGTTATCGATATGTCGAGCTCAATCCCGTGAGCGCGGGCATGGTTGGCCATCCCCGCGACTACCGCTGGTCTAGCTACCGCGCGAATGCCGAAGGCAGGCCCGACCGGATGATCGAGCCTCATCCCGCTTATCCTGGCGCCAATGCGTACCGGGGGCTGTTCAACGACAAGCTCGACGACACGGTGGTGGACGAACTCCGGAAGGCGACGAGCGGAGGATATGCAGCGGGCAGCATCCGCAGATCCCGCGGACGTCAAATGAGAAAAATGGGGACTGTCCCTATTTGAACATCGTTCCCGGCAGCCAGAGCGCGAGCGGCGGCCAGGCCATCACCATGGCGAGGCAGACGAAGATCAGGATCACGTAGGGGAACGAGCCGCGGATGATCAGGCCGATCGGCGCCTTGGTCACCGCCTTGATGGTGAAGAGGTTCATGCCCACCGGCGGCGTGATCATGGCGAGCTCCAGGTTGATGACGAGGAGCACGCCGTACCAGATGGGATGGATGCCGAGGTGCGCCATCACCGGCAGGATCACCGGCGTGGTGATGAGGATGATGGCGATCGACTCGAGGAACATGCCGAGCACGAAAAGCAGCGCCATCATCGCGAGCAGAAAGCCGAGCACGCCGACGTCCATCTCCACCACCAGCTGCACGATCTGGTGCGGGATGCGCATCTTGGTGAGCACGAAGCCCAGGACCGACGCCCCCGCGAGAATCATGAACAGCATCGCCGAGGTGCGGCTCGCATCGAGCGCCGAGCCCCAGATCTCGCGCAGGCCGATGGTGCGGTAGACGATCACGCCGACGACGAGCGCCAGCGCCGCGCCGGCGCCCGCGGCCTCGGTGGCCGTGAACACGCCCGCGTACATGCCGCCCAGCACGAGCGCCGGCAGGGTCAGCGCCCAGACGGATTTGCGCAGCGCGGCGAGCGCTTCGCGCCACGAAGCGCGCGGCTCGCGGCGCACGGCGCCCGGGCCGAGCGCCGCGGTGACCATGGAAAAGGCGGCGAAAATCGCCGCCATCAGCAGGCCCGGCACCAGTCCCGCCATGAACAGGCCGCCGATCGAGGTGTCGCTCACCACGCCGTAGAGCACCATCGGCCCCGAAGGCGGGATGAGGATGCCGAGGGTGCCGCCCGCCGCCACCAGGCCGTAGGCGGCCTTCGGCTCGTAGCCGAAGCGGATCATCTGCGGGATCGCGACCGAGCCGATGGTGAGCGCGGTGGCGACGCTCGAGCCCGAGATGGCGGCGAACACGGTGCAGGCGGCGATGGTGGCGATGCCGACGCCGCCCGGCAGGTGGCGCGTGAGCGTGTACGCGGTGTTGTAGAGGTCGTCGACGATGCGGCTGCGGATCATGACGTGCGCCATGAAGGCGAAAAGCGGGATCGCCACCAGCAGGTAGCGGTTCAGCTCGCCGAAGATCACTTCGGTGATCGAGCCCAGGCCGCCTTGCGTGGCGACGAGCAGCGCGCCGCCGAACAGCGTCAGCCCGGCGAAGATCGGCAGGCCGGTGAACAGCAGGAGCACCAGCCCGACGAGGATCAGCGCGATCGTCATTGCGGACGCTCTGCGGGCTCACGCGGCGCCGCGAGCGGCGGCGCGCCCGCGGCCAGGCGCGCGAGCGCCTCCAGCGCGACCAGCGCCATCAGCAGCCCGCCGAGCGGCAGGAGGAGCTGCAGCCAGAACACGGGGATTTCGACGCGACCCTCGGCGACGATGCCGAGTTGCCGGGCGAACATCGCCGTGCGCCAGCCGTTCACCATCAGGATGAGCGATACCGCGAGCACGGCGAGTGAGGACCAGGCGTCCGCCCAGCGCCGCGCGCGCGGCGGCAGGCGCGAGGTGAGCAGGTCGACGCCGATGTGATCGCCGCGGCGCAGCACCTGCGCGGCGCCGAGCATGACGATGCCGACCAGCATGAAGCCGACGACGTCGTCCACCCACACCGGCGCCTGGTTGAATACATAGCGCATCACCACCGACCAGGCGATGAGCGCGAACGACACCAGCACGCCGATCGCGGACAGCGCCAGCGCGCCGTCTGCCGCGGCGCCGAGGATGCGCGCGGCGAGCGCCGCGGCCGCGCCGCGGGTCATGCGTGGAGGCTCAGAGCTTGTTGATCAGCTCGAGCAGGCGCGGCGCATCCGGGCTCGAGGAACTGAACGCCTTGAGCACCGCCGGCTGCATGGCGTCCGCCATCACTTTCTTCTGCGCCGCCGAGAGCTCGGTGACGTTCATGCCCTTGTCGCGCAGCTGCTGCAGATGCTCGGCCGGGATCGCGTCGCTCGCCGGCATGACGCGCGCCTCGGCCTTGTCGAGCGCGTCGAGGATGCCCTGCTTCACGTCGGCGGGGAGCTTGTCCCACCATTCCGGATTCACGATCAGGTTGTCGTAGGCGAGGATGATGTTCGAGGCGACACCGAATTTCTGCACTTCGTAGAAGCGCCGGCTGTGCGCGGCCTGCACGCCGGTGAAGCCCGCATCGATGACGCCGGTCTGCAGCGCCTGGTATACCTCCGAGCCCGGCATCGACGAGGGCGCCGCGCCAACGGCGACCAGGCCCTCGTCCCAGAGCTTGGACAGCCCCCGGATCTTCACGCCCTTGAAGTCCTCGGGCTTGATAAGCGGGGCCTTGGCGGAAGTGAAGATGCCGTCGTTCGCGTCGACCAGCCAGGCGATGTTCTTCACGCCTTTTTCCAGCATCTTGGCGTCGAGCATCTTCGCCGCCTGCGAGCCGGGGAATTTCTTCATCTTGTCCACCGAGCTCATGAAGTACGGGATGATGGTGACGTTCATCTCCGGGATCGTGCCGCCCCACTGGAACGACAGCACGATCGCCGACTCGATCTTGCCGCCGGCGACCGCGGCGTGGTGCTGGTTGGGCTTGTAGAGCTGCGCGGCGCCGAAGATCTGCACCTCGACCTTGCCTTGGGTGTTCGCCTTCACGTCGGCGGCGAACTGCTCCATGTTCTTCGCCGAGTGGTGCGCCGGCGGGAACTGGTGGGACAGGCGCATGGTGTAGTCGGCGGCCTGCGCGCCGGCGGCAAGGCCGGCGCTCAGCGCGGCGATGCCCAGTTTTAGCTTCAGGTTCATTTTTTCTCCTCAAGGATTTTTTTCCGTACCGGACGGAAATCATAAGTCGGATAGAACTCGGTTTCGAAGGCGCCCCAGGCGCATTTTTCCAGCGCGAGGTTCACATCACGCAGGCGCGCGGCGGGCACGCGCAGCGTCACCACCTGGCCGATGCCCATCATCACGTACCAGGACTCGACCTCGATGCCCGGCGGCGGGAACTGCTTCCAGAATCCCGTCGCGTCGAGCTTGGCGTTGATTTCGCCCAGGTTCTTGTCCTGCTGGTGCCTCAGGAACACCGTGAGCAGGATCTCGCCTTCGTTCGCCATGCGCCACCTCCCGGCAAATTATAAATGGGGACAGTCCCCATTTAGCTTAAGCGCAGCGGGAGTTTGCGGAAGCCGCGGAAGCGCACGCGGCGGTCGCGCTCGGGGGTGCCGGCGAGTTCGATCTTCTTGAAGCGCGCGATGAGGCGGGCGAGCGCGATGCGGCCTTCCATGCGCGCGACGTTCATGCCCACGCAGACATGGTCGCCCTGGCCGAAGGCGAGGTGGCGGTTGGGCTTGCGGCCGACGTCGAAGCGCTCCGGCTCGGGAAACTGCGCCGGGTCGCGGTTGGCGGCGCCGATGCCGAGGGTGATGAGTGTGCCTTCCGGCAGCGTCTGTCCGGACAGCGCCAGCGGCGCGGTGAGGCGGCGGTTATTGAGCTGGATCGGGCCGTCGTAGCGCAGCATCTCCTCGATGGCGGCGGGCACGAGCGCCGGATCGGCGCGCAGCCGTTCCAGGTCCGCCGGATTCCCGAGCAGCGCCCACAGGCCGTTGCCGATGAGGTTGGTGGTGGTCTCGTGCCCGGCGTTGAGCAGAAAGATGCACTGGTGGTAGAGCTCCTTCTCGCTGAGGCTCTCGCCGTCCTGCTCGCCCTGGATGAGGCGCGTGAGGACGTCGGTCTCGTAGTCGCCGGGTTTCCTGCGCCGCGCCGCGACCAGCACCTTCAGGAAGTCGATGAACTCGGTCACCGCGCGGTTGCCCGCGTCGAACATCGCGGGCGAGAGCTTCGGCTCGAGGCCGGAGAGAATGGCGACCGACCAGCCGCGCAAGGGACTGCGGTCCGCGTGCGGGATGTCGAGCAGGTTGCCGATCACCTCGATCGGGATCTGCGCGGCGAAGTCGTCGATGAAATCGACCTCGCGCTTTTGCGCCATCTCCTCGAGCAGCGTGTCCACGAGGCGCGCCACGTTCGCTTCCATGCGCGCGATCGCCTTCTGGTTGACCGCGCCCTTGATGATTCGGCGAACGCGCGTGTGCAGCGGCGGGTCGTTGAACACGAGGCTCGTCGTGTGGTGCTCGTACAGGGGCGAGGCGCCGAGCTTGGGGTGGAATTCCGCCTTCTTGTCGGAGCTCGCCTGCGGCGCGCGGTACACCGCGATGGCGTCCTCGTAGCGCGACACGAACACGCCGCCGCCTTCGAGCGCGTGCAGCGGGTCGTGCTCGCGCAGCGCCGCGTACCAGGGATAGGGGTCGTCGAGGAATTCCGCCGGCACGCGCGTGAGCTGGAAGTCGCGGACCGCGGCGGCGGGAAGCATTGGGATATTATGCCGCCATGCAACGCGTGCCCAACGTCGAGTTCCCGCCTGAGCTGAAGAAGCGCCTCGAAGAGCTCTGGGGCAGCCCGCCGAATCTGTACCGCGCGCTCGGCAACCACGCGCCGCTCGCCGCCGCGTGGACCGAGTTCGCGCGCGCCATCCGCTACGAAAGCAAGACGCCGCGGGTGCTGCGCGAGCTCATCATCCTGCGCGGCGCGCAGCTCATGCGTTCCGAGTACGAATGGGCGCAGCACCTGCGGATGGCGAGGAAGACCGGCGTGCGCGAGGCGCAGATTGAGGCGCTCGCCGGCTGGCGCGATTCGGCGGAGTTCGACGCGCGCGAGAAGGCGGCGCTGCTCCTCGCCGAGGCGGTGACCAAGGGCGACGTCACCGACGAGGTGTACGCCGCAGTGTCGAAGCACTTCGATCACGGCACGTACGTCGAGCTTTCGCTCACGGCGGCGTTCTACGCCATGGTCGGCCGCATGCTCGACGCGATGCGCATCCAGCTCGAGCCCGAGTTCCGCGACTACGCGCCGCAGCTGCCGTAACGCGCGTGAACGCTGCGGTGCCGCGGCAGTACCGCTATTACGAATTCGTGATGGCGGCGTTCGTCACCGTGCTGATCTGCGCCAACCTCATCGGCCCGGCGAAGATCTCGCAGGTCGAGCTGCCGCTGGTCGGCACGCTCGTGTTCGGCGCCGGGGTGCTCTTTTTCCCCATCTCCTACGTCTTCGGCGACGTCCTCACCGAGGTCTATGGTTACGCGCGCGCGCGGCGCGTGATCTGGGCCGGCTTCGGCGGGCTCGTCTTCGCCTCCTTCATGGCCTACGTCGTGGTGGCGCTGCCGCCGGCGCCCTTCTGGAAGAACCAGGCAGCCTACGAGATCGCCTTCGGCCAGGCCTGGCGGATCGCCGGCGCGTCGATGATCGCGTATTTCTGCGGCGAGTTCGTCAATTCGTTCGTGCTCGCCAAGATGAAGATCCTGACGGCGGGAAGATGGCTGTGGACGAGGACGATTGGCTCGACGGTCGCCGGCGAAGCGGTGGACTCGGCGCTGTTCTACCCGCTCGCCTTCTACGG
>JAOTWE010000223.1 GCA_029863065.1 Betaproteobacteria bacterium | reverse complement strand
ATCATCCCGGACGACAAGCTGCTCGCGGTGATGGCGTTCCAGTTCGTCGCCAAGGTGCTGGTCGAGGTGGCGTTCACGCCGCTCACCTACAAGATGGTGGGCGCGCTCAAGCGCGCCGAGCACGAGGACTTCTACGACCGCAATACGAGCTTCACGCCCTTCAGCCTCAGGACATAGCGACAAATTCCGGCCGCTATCCGCGCCGGCATTGCAATTTCTTGCGCATGCGTGCGCGCATGTCGGTTCTGCCATTGCTTTGCGGCGCGCGACAGGTGATTCTGTCGGCACTCATGTCCTATCTGATCGAGAGATGGCAGCCGAAAGCCTGCTGAGCCCTCGCTTTGGGCACGCGGCGCCGCTGCGCGTGCTGCTGATCGAGGACAACGCCGCCGACGCGATGGTGGCGCAGGCGGCCATTGAGCGCGCCGCCATCGGCCGCGCCGAGGTGCTGCGCGCCGACAGCATCTCCCGGGCGCTCGGCATCGCCGGCGCCGCCGAAGTGCACCTGGTGCTGCTCGACCTGAACCTGCCGGACAGCCGCGGGCTGGCGACGCTCGAGCGCATGCGCGCCGCCGTGCGCTGCCCGGTGATCGTCGTCACCGCCGAAGAGCGCGCCGGACTGGACGAGGAGGCGCTGGAGATGGGCGCCTTCGAGATCCTGCACAAGGGCAAGCTCAGCGCCGACGCCATTTCCCGCGTGCTGCGGCTGGCGGCGGGCCAGCGCAAGGTGCAGGCCTCGCTCGAGAGCGCAGAGCTGCGCTACCGCAAGCTGGTCGAAATCGCGCCGGACGCCATTTTCGTGCACGCGGACTGGCGCATCGTGCTCGTCAATCCGGCCATGCTGCGGCTGTTCCGCGCCGAGCGCGCCGAGCAGCTGCTCGGCCACGATGTGCTCGAGCTGATCGCGCCGGGGTCGCGCGAGTTGGTGCGCGACCGCGTCCGCCGGCTGTACGGGATTCCACAGCCGCTGCTGCTCACTGAAGTCGAGTGCCAGCGCATCGACGGCACGCCGTTTCGCGCCGAGGTCACGGCGGTCTCGTTCAGCTTCGACGGCCGTCCCGCGGCGCAGGTCGTGGCACGCGATATCACCGAGCGCAAGGCCGCCGAGCTGGCGCTGCGCCGCAGCGAGGAGCGCTTCCGCAGCCTGACCGAGCTGTCTTCGGACTGGTACTGGGAGCAGGACGAGTCGCTGCGCTTCACCTACATCTCACCGGGATTTGAGGAGCGCTCGAAGTCCGATCCGGCGCTCATTCTCGGCAGGCGGCGCTGGGAATTCGATAACGTGATGCCCGAGTCCGGCACCTGGAAGGACCATCGCCGGGTGCTCGAGGCGCGCAAGCCGTTCCGCGATTTCGAGCAGGTCACCGAGCGCCCGGACGGCACGCGCGTGCACATCTCGAGCAGCGGCGAGCCGGTGTACGACGAGGCCGGCGAATTCTGCGGCTACCGCGGCGTGAGCAGCAACATCTCCGTGCGCAAGGCGGCCGAAGAGCGGCTCGAGCGGCTGGCGCAGTTCGATACGGTGACCGGGCTGGCGAACCGCAACCTGCTGCACGAACGGCTGGAGCACGCCATCGTGCAGTCGCGGCGCCGCAGCCGTGGCGCGGGCGTGCTGTACGTGGACCTCGACGGCTTCAAGCTGGTGAACGACACGCACGGCCATCACGTCGGCGACGATCTGCTGCGGCACGTGGGACGGCGGCTGCAGGACTGCGTGCGGCGCGACGATACCGCGTCACGGCTCGGCAGCGACGAGTTCGCCGTGGTGATCGCCGACCTGGCGCGGCCGGACGATGCCGCGCTCGTGGCGCAGAAGATCCTCGATGCGTTCACTGCGCCGTTCGACCTCGACGGCCGGGAAACCTTCATCACCGCGAGCGTCGGCGTGGCGACCTTCCCGAACGACGGCGACAGCGCGGATGCGCTCCTCAAGTGCGCCGACATCGCCATGTACCGCGCCAAGGAATCGGCGCGCAATTCGTTCTGCTTCTACACCGCCGAGATGAACGCGCGCGCCGCCTCCAAGCTGCAGTTGAATTCCGACCTGCGGCGCGCGCGGGAGCGCGGCGAGTTCCTGCTGCACTACCAGCCCAAGGTGCGGCTGGCCAGCGGCGAGATGATCGGCATGGAAGCGCTATTGCGCTGGCAGCATGCGCAACGCGGCCTGGTGCGGCCGCTGGAGTTCATCCCCGCGCTCGAGGACAGCGGCCAGATCGTCCACGTCGGCGATTGGGTGATCGGGGAAGCCTGCCGGCAACTCGCCGCATGGGCGGGCGCGGGCCTCAAGGTGATGCCGGTCGCCGTCAACCTCTCGGCGCGCCAGTTCCGCCGGCGCGACCTCGACCGGGTGATCCAGGCGCTGCTTGCCGAGCATGCCGTTTCGCCCGCGATGCTCGAGCTGGAAATCACCGAAAGCAGCCTGATGGACGACCCCAAGGACGCCATCCGCCAGCTGCAGGCGCTGCGCGAGGCGGGATTGCGCATCTCGGTGGACGATTTCGGCACCGGCTACTCGAGCCTTTCCTACCTTACGCGCCTGCCGGTCTCCACCCTCAAGATCGACCGCGCCTTCGTCAACGCGGCGATCAGCGAGCCGGGCTCGGCGGCGATCGTGCGCATGGTGATCGACATGGCGCGACGCCTTCGCTTCGACGTCGTCGCCGAAGGCATCGAGACGGAGCAGCACGTGGAATTCCTCAGGCAGCACGGTTGCGAGCAGGGACAGGGCTACCACTTCGGCCGGCCGGTCCCCGCCGACGCCATGGCGCCGCGCCTCAAGTAGCTATTTCCTTTCGTACACCCAGCGCAGCAGGGCGTCGTTCGCGGCTTCGGCGTCGGGGGCGTTGGGGTGGTTCATCAGCATGACGACGATCTGGCGCCGGCCCTTCGCGTCGAGGACGTAGCCGGCCATCGTGCGCGCATCCGACAGCAGGCCGGTCTTGATGTGCGCCTGCCCCGCGACCAGCTCGCCGTGCAGCCGCTTGCGCATGGTGCCGTCGAGCGCGGCGAGCGGCAGCGAGGCGATGTATTCGGGCATCACGGCGCTCTTCCAGGCCGCCTGCAGCAGGGCGGCGAGGGTTGCCGCGCTCGCCCGGTCGGTGCGCGACAGGCCGGAGCCGTTCTCGATCACGAGCTCCGGCGCGGCGATGCCCTCGATGTTGAGCCAGTGGCGCAGCATCTGCTGCGCCTGGTGCAGCTGGGCGGGCGGATTGTTGCCCGCGGTGGCGAGGGTGATGAAAAGCTGCCGCGCCATCACGTTGTTGGAGAACTTGTTGATGTCGCGCACGATCTCGGCGAGCGGCGGCGACTCGTGCGTGTGCAGCAGGCGAGCGCCTTCCGGCACCGTTCCCTCGCGCGTGCGCCCGATCCAGCTGCCGCCCATTTCCGCCCACAGCTGGCGCAGCATGCCGGCCACGTGCTCGTCGGGCGGCAGCAACGCGACGTTCAGGTCCTTTTCGCCGCAGGCGATCGGGTAGCGGCCGTTGAAGGCGACGCGCGGCGGCGGCCCGGGCTCGAAGGTGGGCGAGATCAGGTTGCGAAAGGCGCGGCCTTCGACGCAGTCACCCGCGGCGAGGCGCAGGTTGTTCGTCACCTCGAGCGCCGGCGGGCGCGGCTCGACGTAGATGCGCACGCCGGCGCCGTCGGCTTGCGGCACGAACGCAAAGCGCACCGCCTTGTAGTGCACGAGCAGGGCGTCGGGCAGCACGTTGTAGGGCCGTAGCGCCTCGCCGTCGAAGTCGCCGGCGTCGCCCGCCACGGGCGCAAAGTGGCTGCGATCGAGCACCACGTCGCCGCGGATCTCGCGCAGGCCCTTGCCGCGCAGCGCCCGCAGCAGCATCCAGAAGCTCTCGTAGTCGAGCTTGGGGTCGCCGTAGCCCTTGAGCACCAGGTCGCCGTCGAGAACGCCGTCGCGAAGCGCCCCGGCGGCATAGGCCTCGGTCTTCCAGCGGTACGCCGGCCCGAGTAGCTCGAGCGCCGCCAGCGTGGTGAAGAGCTTCATCGTCGAGGCCGGGTTCATCGGCGCGCCGGCGTTCAGGCTGAGGCTCGGCCGGGCGGCGCCGACTTCCTGGACGACGATGGCGACGGCCGAGGCGGGAACCGCGGCGTCGCGCAGCGCCTGGGCAACCGGTTTGGGCAGCCCGCGGGCAAGCGCGAGGGGCGGCGACAGCGCCAGCAGCAGGGCTGCGGCGAGCGCCAGACGGCGGAAGCGGATCACGCGCGGATTTTAGAGGCGGGGAGGGGGCCAGGCCTTGTATTCGCCCGGCTTCGCCCCTATCATTAGCACTCACTTGAGGCGAGTGCTAGCATGCCTCTCGTTTTTGGCGGGTTGCATTACTGCAACCCATTGACTTACAACATAAATGTCTGGAGACCTGTATGAAGATCCGTCCTCTTCATGATCGCGTCATCGTCAAGCGAATCGACGAAGAGCGCAAGACCGCGTCGGGCATCGTGATTCCCGATACCGCCGCCGAGAAACCCGACCAGGGCGAAGTCCTGGCGGTGGGCAAGGGCAAGAAAACCGACGACGGCAAGCTGATCCAGCTCGACGTCAAGGTGGGAGACAAAGTGCTGTTCGGCAAGTACTCCGGGCAGACCGTGAAGGTGAAGGGCGACGAGCTGCTCGTGATGCGCGAAGAAGACATCATGGGCGTGCTCGAAGGCGCCTGATCGTCGACACGAACTTTTTTTCGAACTAGGAGAAATCGCAATGCCTGCCAAAGAAGTACGCTTTCACGACAGCGCGCGCACCCGGATGGTTCATGGAATGAACGTCCTGGCCGACGCCGTCAAAGTCACCCTCGGCCCCAAGGGCCGCAACGTCGTGCTCGAGCGCTCCTTCGGCGCGCCCACCGTCACCAAGGACGGTGTGTCGGTCGCCAAGGAAATCGAGCTGAAGGACAAGTTCGAGAACATGGGCGCGCAGATGGTGAAGGAGGTCGCTTCCAAGACTTCCGACGTTGCCGGCGACGGCACCACCACCGCCACCGTGCTGGCGCAAGCGATCGTGCGCGAGGGCATGAAGTACGTCGCCTCGGGCATGAATCCGATGGACCTGAAACGCGGCATCGACAAGGCCGTGATCGCGGTCACCGATGAGCTGAAGAAGATCTCGCAGCCGTGCAAGACGTCCAAGGAAATCGCCCAGGTCGGCTCGATCTCGGCCAATTCCGACGACGACATCGGCAAGATCATCGCCGACGCCATGGAGAAGGTCGGCAAGGAAGGCGTGATCACGGTCGAGGACGGCAAGAGCCTGCAGAACGAGCTCGAAGTCGTCGAGGGCATGCAGTTCGACCGCGGCT
>JAOTWE010000063.1 GCA_029863065.1 Betaproteobacteria bacterium | reverse complement strand
GCTTGTAAGTTTTAGCAGCAGCGGCAAGAAACGCCGCTAGATGCAGCAGCTTCTGTTCCTGCTGGAACAGGTCGTCAACGGCCTCGTTCTCGGCGGTTACTACCTGCTGATCGCGCTCGGGCTGTCGCTGATCTTCAGCGTCGGCGGGGTGGTGAACCTCGCCCACGGCGCGTTCTACGCGCTCGGGGCCTACGCGTCACTTGAGATCGCGCGGCGCCTGGGCTTCGGCGCCGCAGTGGTCCTGTCGCCGATAGCGGTGGCGCTGCTCGGCATGCTCTTCGAGCGCTTCATCCTGCGCCGCTTCTACACGGCCGACCCGATCCTCGGCCTGCTGGTGACCTTCGGGATCGCGCTGGTGGCGGAGCAGGCGATCCGCATGATCTGGGGCGCGGCGCCGCTGCCGGCGTCGATGCCGCAGGCGCTCAAGGGCAGCGTGGTGCTGGGCGATTTCCTCTTCTCACGCTACCGGCTGCTGCTGCTTGCCATAGTCGCCCTCGTGCTCACGGGCATCTGGCTACTGCTCAACAAGACCTCTTTTGGCCGCGTCGTGCGCGCCGGGATCCAGCGCCCGGACATGGTCGCCGCACTGGGCATTCGCCTGCAGCCCTACATGACCGCGATCGTCATGCTGGGCGTGGGCATGGCGGCGCTCGCCGGGGCGCTGTTCGCGCCGATCGCGCTCGTGCATCCGGCGATGGGCGCGGAGATCATCACCGTCGCCTTCGTCGTGGTGGTGATCGGCGGGATTGGGAGCTTCTGGGGCGTGGTGCTCGCCGCGCTGCTGGTGGGCGTGGTGCGCGGCATCACCATCCACTTCGTGCCGGCGGCGGGCGAAGCATCGATGTACGTGCTGATGTTCCTGGTGCTGCTGCTGCGGCCCCGGGGGCTGCTCGGCGAGCGCATCGAGAAGTTCGAATGAGCGCCGCCTGGCGCCAGGCGAAGTACCGGCCGCTCTGGATCGGGGCGGTCGCGCTGCTCGCGCTGCCGTTCGCCATGAGCCCGCTCGGCCTGACCGTGCACACGGCCTGCCAGGTGGCGATCCTCGCTGTTGCCGCCATGGGCCTCAACCTGCTGGTGGGCTACACCGGACTCACCTCCTTCGGCCACAGCGCGTGGTTCGGGATCGGCGCCTATGCCGCGGCGCTCGCGCAGAAGCACTGGTTCGGCGGGCAGATCGCGCTGCCGCTCGTCTTTTCGATCGCCGTCGTCGCCGTGCTGTCGGCGCTGGTCGGCGTCCTCATCCTGCGCCGGCGCGGCGTGTACTTCGCGCTGCTCACGCTGGCCTTCGTCGCGCTCACCTATGCCATCGCGTTCCGCTGGACCGAGGTCACCGGCGGCGAGGACGGGCTCGGCGGCCTGCAGCGCGGCGGCTTCGGACCGCTCGCCCTGGACGACACCAACCTGTACTACGCCTTCGTCGCCCTGGTCGCGCTCGGCGTGCTCTACGTCCTGCTGCGCGTGACGCGCTCGCCGTTCGGCCACGTGCTGGTGGCGATCCGCGAGAATCAGCAGCGCGCCACCTTCCAGGGCTACGACGTCGACCGCTACCGGCTCGGCGCGTTCGTGCTCTCGGCGGTCGTGACCGGCCTCGCCGGCGCGCTGCTCGGCTTTCTCAATTACCTGGTCTCGGCCGAAGCCGTTTCGGTCGCCCTCTCGGGCGAGCTGCTCGCCATGGTGGTGATCGGCGGCATGCACCACATCCTCGGGCCGGCGCTCGGGGTGCTGTTCTATATCCTGTTCCGCGAGCTGTTCTCCATGTGGAGCGGCAACTGGCTGCTGTGGTTCGGGCTGGTGTTCGTCGGCTTCGTGCTGTATTCGCCCGGCGGCCTGGCGGGCATCTGGGCGAAGCTGCTGCGGCGCTGGCGGCCGGCACCCGAAGAAGCGGCGGCCATGAGCCAGCGCCGGATCCGCGCGGGGCTGCCTGTGCCCGGTTTCCTGCATCCGGTCGCACGCCAGGGCACGGTGCTCGAGGTCGACGCGCTGCATAAGCATTTCGGCGGCATTCAGGCGGTCGCAAACGCAAGCCTCACCGTCGGTGCCGGCGAGCTGCACGCGCTGATCGGGCCGAACGGCGCCGGCAAGACCACCGTGTTCAACCTGGTCTCGGGCCTGTTTCCGCCCGACGCCGGTCGCGTTCGCCTCGGGGGGCACGAGATCCAGGACTTGCCGCCGCACCGCATCTGCCGGCGGGGCATTGCCCGCTCGTTCCAGATCACCAACCTGTTCAAGGGCCTGTCGATCTACGAGAACCTGCGCCTGTCGCTGCAGGCCCGCCATCGCGCGCGCTTCAACGCCTGGCGCGACATCGACAGCTACCCGGAGATCCACGCCGAGACCGTGGAGCTGATCCGGTTTCTCGGCCTGGAAGGCATCGAGGCGATCGAGGGCGGCGAGCTGTCCTACGGCGGGCAGCGGCTGCTCGACGTCGGCATCGCGCTCGGCTCCAAGCCGCAGGTGCTGCTGCTCGACGAGCCGCTGGCGGGCCTGGCGGCGGCGGAACGCGAGCGCGTTTCGGGACTGATCAAGTCGGTGGCGAAGCGCATTCCGGTCCTGATCGTCGAGCACGACATCGACCGGGTGCTCGGCTTTTCGCAGCGCGTCACCGTGATGAACCAGGGCGAGGTGCTGATGGCGGGCACCGCAGACGAAGTGCGCAGCGATCGCCGGGTGCAGGAGGTCTACACCGGCACGGGCGCGCCGCAGGTGAGCACCCGCGCGGCGGCAACCGTGCACGAACGCGCGCCGCAGCTGCGCTTCGAAGGCGTCAACACCTTCTACGGCAAGAGCCACATCCTGACCGATGCCACGCTCGACGTACGCGAGGGCGAGATCGTGGCGCTTCTGGGGCGTAACGGCGCGGGCAAGTCGACGCTGCTCAAGACGCTTACGGGGCTGGTACGCGCGGCTTCGGGCAGGATCGAGTTCGACGGCCGCGACATTGCCGCGCTGCCGGCCCCCGACATTGCGCGCCTGGGCATCGGCTACGTGCCGCAGGGGCGGGGGCTGTTCGCCGGGATGACGGTCGCCGACAACCTGGCGCTCGGCCGCCTGGCGCGCGCGACCGACGGCAGCGAGGGTGTGGTCTGGAGCGAAGAGAAAGTGTTCGAATACTTCCCGCGCCTCAAAGACCGGATGCACATCGCCGCGGATTACCTCTCGGGCGGCGAGCAGCAGATGGCGGCCGTGGCGCGCGCGCTGTCGGGCAACGTCCGGCTGCTGCTGCTCGATGAGCCGTTCGAGGGCCTGGCGCCGACCGTGGTGCAGGAACTGTTCAAGGTGTTCGACCGGCTGCGCGGCCAGGTCTCGATCGTGATCGTCGAGCACAATCTCGATCTCGTGCTCGCGCTTGCCGACCGCGTGTTCGCGCTCGAGCGCGGTGCCGTGTTCCATCAGGGGCCCGCAGAGGCCCTGCTCCAGGACCTCGACTACCGGAAGAAGATCCTTTGGCTGTGACAAAATCGTCCCTCTTTGCAGGAGTCCGGGCATGCCCAGAATGAAAGGCGGCGAGCTGATCGCCGAATACCTGATCCGGCAGAAGGTGCCGTACATTTTCGGCATCTGCGGGCACGGCAACGTCGGCATCCTGGACCCGCTCTATGCCGTGCGCGACAAGCTGAAGCTGGTCTCGCCGCGCCACGAGCAGTGCGCCGGCCACATGGCCGACGGCTACTTCCGCGTCAAGCACCAGCCGGTGGCGACGCTCACCTCCACCGGCCCGGGCTCGGCCAACCTCGTCATGTCGCTCGCCACCGCGCTGTCAGACTCGTCGGCGTTCCTGGCGATCACGTCGAACGTGCCCACGTCGCAGATGAACCGCGGGCCGTTCCAGGAGATCTACAAGCACAACCAGGCGGACTTTCCGTCGGTGATCCGCCCGGTGGTGAAGCGCGCGTTCCAGCCCACGCGCGTCGACATGCTGCCGCTCGCGCTGCGCCAGGGCTTCGACACCATGGTGACCGGCCGCCCCGGCCCGGTGAACATCGACGTCCCGTACAACGTCTACCAGGAAGAGGACGACGTCGAGGTGCCGCCCGCCTCGCACGTCTTCGGCCAGCATCGTCCGGGCGCCTCCGACGCGGACGTTACGGCCGCATTGAACCTGCTCACCGACTCGACGCGGCCGGTGATCTTCATCGGCCACGGCGCGACGCTATCCGAGGCGGGGCCTGAGATCACGAAGCTGCAGCAGACCTACGGCATCCCGGTGATCACCTCGCCGAACGGCATGGGCTGCGTGCCCGCCGACGATCCCCTCACGCTCGGCTTCATCGGCCGCAACGGCGCCTATCCCGCGAACCAGGCGGGACGGCACGCCGATCTCGTCATCACGATCGGCACGCGGTTCGACGACCGCTCGTCCTCCAGCTGGTATCCGGGCTATTCGTGGAATTTCCCGAAGACCAAGCTGATCCACGTCGATCTCGACCCGCAGGAGCTCGGCCGCAACTACCCGCCGAAGCTCGGCATCATCGCCGACGCGAAGGTGTTTACCGCGCAACTGCTCGCGGCGCTCGGCCTGCGCGAGCAGCGCGGCGCCCCGCCGCTGAAGAAACAGCTCTCGGAGTGGCGCGCCGAGGTGCAGGCCTGGAACAAGGAGTGGGAGGCGTACGTGCGCCCGAACTTCGGCAAGCTCACCACGCCGCTCAGGCCCGAGTACGTCGTCGACGCGCTGCAGAAGGTGCTGCCGGACGACGCCATCCTCACCTGCGACTCGGGGGTGCACCACAACTGGTTCATGCAGTTCTGGCGCCCCAAGCGCGCGCAGTCGATGCTCAACAGCTGGGGCTATTCGTCCATGGGCTTCGGCGTGTGCAGCGTCCTGGGCGCGCAGCTCGCGGCCCCCGAACGTCCCTGCATCTCCGTGTGCGGCGACGGCGGGTTCTCCATGACGCCGTACGTGGTCGCCACCGCGGTGGAGTACGAGCTGCCCTGCATCTGGCTGGTCTGGAACAACTTCAGCTGGGCGGCGATCCGCGACATCCAGGTCGGCATGTTCGGCGGCCGCGAGCTCGGCACCGCGTTCTACCCGGGCGGGCACTACGGGCAGTCGCAGGGCAAGCGCTACAACCCCGACTTCGCCGCCTGGGCGCGCGCCTGCGGCGCCGACGGCGTCACCATCACGAAGAGCGAGGACCTCGCCGGCGCGCTGCAGCAGGCGATCCGGAACAAGCGGCCCTGCGTGCTCGACGTGCACGTGGACGCGGAGGTGCGGCCGCCCTCGACCGGCACCTGGCAGCTGCCGCCGACGCCGTTCAAGGAACCCGCGTTCGGCAAGCCGTGGGTGGCCTGAGATGACGGATCGCTACGATGTCATAGTAGTGGGCGCGGGCAACGCCGCCTTCTGCGCAGCGCTTGCCGCGCGCGAGAAGGTGCAGAAAGTGCTGGTACTCGAGCGCTCCGGCGAGGACGAGGCGGGCGGCAATTCGCGCTTCACCGCCGGCCTGATGCGCGTCGCCTACGCGGGAGTGGACGACCTGAAGCGCGCCATTCCTGACCTCACGGCGGAGGAAATCGCGCGCACCGAGTTCGGCACCTACACCACGGATCAGTTTCTGGACGACATGGCGCGCGTCACCGAGTTCCGCTGCGACCCGGACCTCACCGAGATCCTGGTGAAGCGCAGCCTCGCCACCGTCGAATGGATGCGCGGGAAGGGCGTACGCTTCACCGCCGCCTGGGGCCGGCAGGCCTTCAACATCGGCGGCAGGTTCAAGTTCTGGGGCGGTCTTACGGTCGAAGCCGTGGGCGGCGGCCCGGGGCTGGTGGACTCGCTTACCAACGCGGCGAAGAAGAACGGTATCGACATCTGGTACTCCGCGCGCGCCACCGGCCTCATCGTGGACGATGAGGGCGTGAAGGGCGTGCGCGTGAAGAGGAACGGCAAGACCGTCGAGGTCCATGCAAAGAGCGTGGTCCTCGCTGCAGGAGGGTTTCAGGCCAATCCCGAGTGGCGCGCGTGCTACCTCGGCCCCGGCTGGGAGCTCGCCAAGGTGCGCGGCACGCGCTTCAACACCGGCGACGTGATCCGAATGGCGCTCGACGCCGGCGCGGCGCCCGCGGGCAACTGGTCGGGCTGCCACGCGGTGGCCTGGGAGCGCAACGCCCCCGAGTTCGGCGATCTCGCCATCGGCGACCAGTTCCAGAAGCATTCCTACCCGTGGGGCGTGTACATCAATGCGCTCGGCAAGCGCTTCGTGGACGAGGGCGCGGATTTCCGCAACTACACCTACGCCAAGTACGGGCGCGTGATCCTCGCGCAGCCCGGGCAGTTCGCCTGGCAGATCTTCGACGCCAAGGTGAAGCCGCAGCTGCGGGACGAATACAAGATCCGCCAGGTGACCAAGCACACGGCGGCCACGCTCGAAGAGTTGTGCGGCAAGCTCGAGGACACCGACGGCGCCGCGGCGCTCGAGGAGCTCAAGCGCTATAACGCCGCGGTGCGCGCCGACATTCCGTTCAATCCGAACGTCAAGGACGGGCGCTGCACCCGGGGCCTCGCCATCCCCAAGTCGAACTGGGCGAACACCCTCGATACGCCGCCCTTCGAAGCCTACGCAGTGACCTGCGGCATCACGTTCACCTTCGGCGGGCTGCGCATCAACACCGACGCGCAGGTGCTGGATACGGACGGCGCGCCGATGCCCGGGCTGTACGCCGCGGGCGAGTTGGTCGGCGGCATCTTCTACTTCAACTACCCCGGCGGCACCGGCCTCACCAACGGCGCCGTCTTCGGGCGCATCGCGGGCACGAGCGCCGCGCGCTCCTAGCGCATGGACCTGGAACTCTCGGGCAAGACGGCGCTGGTCACGGGCGCCTCCGCGGGCATCGGCCGCGGCATTGCGCTCGCGCTCGCCGCCGAAGGCGTGCGCCTTGCGGTGACGGCGCGCCGGCGCGAGCGGCTGCAGGCGCTCGAGCAGGACGCCGGCGCGCAACTCGTGATCATCGAGTGCGACTTCATGCAGGCCGACGCGCCGCAGCGCATCGCCGCGGCCGCGCTGCAGGGACTGGGGACGGTGGACATCCTTGTCAACAATGCTGGCGGCTCGCGCCCGTTCGCGCTCGATTCGAGCGAGGTGCAATGGGAGGAGGCGCTGACCCTCAACTTCACCCGCCAGCGCCAGCTGGCGCACGCGCTGCTCGGGCAGATGGTGGCGCGCAAGTGGGGCCGCATCATCAACATCACCGGCAAGAGCGAGCCCGAGGGCATCAACGGCGCCTTCGCGGCCAAGGCGGCGATGCACGCCTGGGCCAAGGGCCTGTCGCGCGAGGTCGGCAAACACGGCATCACTGTCAACTCGATTCCGCCCGGTCGCATCCATTCCGAGCAGATCCTGCGCAACTACGCGCCCGAGTATCGGCAGTGGCAGGCCGAGCACGAAATACCCGCGGGCCGCTACGGCGAGCCCGAGGACATCGCCCACCTCGTGTGCTTCCTCGCCTCGCCGCGGGCCTCCTACATCACCGGCGCGGTGATTCCGGTGGACGGCGGGCTGCGCCGCTACCAGTTCTGAGGCGCACGCGCGCCGGGCGATAATCGGCGGATGCAGCCCGATCAGCCGCCGGCAAGCATCGCGGTCCTGCGCCTGTCGGCGCTGGGCGATGTGGTGATGACCGTGCCGCTTTTGCGCACGCTGCAGAAGGCCTTTCCGCAGACCAAGCTCTACTGGATCGTCTCGCGGCCGTTTCACACCATCGTCGAGGGCCTGTCGGGAGTGGCGCTCATCGTCATCGACAAGCCGCGCGGGCCGCTCTCCTATTGGCGCCTGTACCGGCAGATGCGGGCCTACGAGTTCGACTGGCTGCTGGTGCCGCAGGCGAGCATGCGCGCCAACCTCGTCACTGCGGTGACCCGGGCGAAACGGAAAATCGGCTTCGGCGCGCTGCACTCGCGCGACCTGCAGCGCTGGTTCGTGGGCGAAACCGTGCCCGCCGAGCCCGAGCACCTGATCGACAGCTTTCTCCAGTTCGCCACCTACGTCGGGGCGCGTGAGCCTGTGCTGGAGTGGGATCTGCCCCTGCGGCCGGAGGAGCATGCATGGGCGCGGACGCAAGTCGCCGACTGCACGGGCATCAAGCTCGCCGTGGTGCTTGCGGCGAGCAAGGCGGAGCGCAACTGGCCGGTGGCGCGCTACCGCGAAACGCTCGAGCGCATCGCGGCGCGCTGGCCGCTCAGCGTCGTCCTCATCGGCGGCCCGGGCGAGGCAGAGCGCGCCTTGGCGGGGGAACTGCACAAGGGTCTGCGCGCGCCGGTGCTCGACATGGTCGGCAAGACCGACCTGCGGCAGCTGGCGGCTCTGATGGGACAGGTGGATGCGCTGCTTGCGCCCGATTGCGGGCCGGTGCACATTGCCCAGGCGATGAAGACGCCGGTGGTGGGCCTGTACGCGGTGGCGCCGTCGAAGAAGACCGGGCCGTACCTCGAGCCGCAGTGGACGGTGGACGTGTTCGCCGAGGCGGCGGCGACGATCCTGCAGCGCGGGCCGCAGCGCATCGGCTGGCGCCAGCGCGTGCACGACGAGAGCGCCGTGCGGCTGATCACGGTGGACGGCGTGGTGGACAAGATCGAGAAGCTGTTCGAGCATCGCGGCTTCGAACTTAAAGCGGGTTGTACGCGCGTAGGATGACCGGACCCGACACCGCCGCCGACGCCTTCCTCGCGCTGCTGGCCGCGCGCGGCGTCGAATACCTGTTCGCCAACGGCGGCACCGACTTCTCGCCGGTCGCCGAGGCGCGCGCCAAAGGCCAGGCGCACGGCACGCGCATGCCGCAGCCGGTGATCGTGCCGCACGAGAACCTCGGCATGGCGATGATGCATGGCTACACGATGGTCACGGGCCGCGCGCAGGCGATGATGGTGCACGTCGGCGTCGGCACGGCCAACGCGCTGAACGGCTTCATCAACGCCTCGCGCCAGAACATTCCCATGCTGCTGTGCGCCGGGCGCTCGCCGTTAACCGAATCGGCGCTGCTCACCGGCGCGCGCAACAACTACATCCACTGGGCGCAGGAGCACTTCGACCAGGGCGCGATGCTGCGCGAGTTCGCCAAATGGGACTACGAGCTGAAGCATGCCTCGCAGGTGCAGGCGGCGGTCGATCGAGCGCTCGCCATCGCGCAATCGGAGCCGCAGGGCCCGGTGTACCTGACCCTGCCGCGCGAGGTGCTCGCCTCGTCGCTCGCCGGCCAGCCGCTGAGCGCCGCGCCGCTGCAGGTGCCGGCCTCGCCGCCCGCCGCCGACCCCGAAATCCTCGACGCGGTGGCGAAGCTCGTCGCGCGCGCCCAGCGCCCGCTGCTCATCACGGCGAACGGCGGGCGCACGCCCGGGGGCGCGCGCGCGATCGCGCGCCTGGCCGAGGAATTCGCCATCGGCGTGGTGCAGTACCGGCCGCGCTACATGGCGCTGTCCACCGAGCACCCGATGCACCTCGGCTGGGAGCCGCACGCGAGCCTGAAGGAGGCCGACCTGGTGCTGGTGGTCGACTGCGACGTGCCGTGGATCCCGCGGCTCGGCGGACCGCGGGACGAAGCCAAAGTGGTGCACATCGGTCCCGATCCGCTTTTCAGCCGCTACCCGATGCGCGGCTTTCGCACCGACCTCGCGCTCACCGGCCGCGTGGCGCCGACGCTCGAGCAGCTTTGCGAGCGGATCGGCCTGCGGGCGCCGGCGGCCGCATCGCTGGCGTCACGGCGCGAGGCGCGCAAGGCGCAGAGCGCGGCGCAGCGCACGCGCGGCCGCAGTGGCGGCGCGCCGCTGTCCGCGCAGTGGGCTTCGGCCTCGCTGAACGCGGCGCTCGATGAGGATGCCGTGGTCGTGAACGAATACCCGCTGGTGCTGGAGGAGATGACGATCCGCGAGCCCGGACGTTACTTCGGCACGCCGCCCTCGGGGGGGCTGGGCTGGGGCCTGGGCGCGGCGCTCGGCGCCAAGCTCGCCTCCCCCGGGCGCACGGTGGTGTGCGCGCTGGGCGATGGCTCCTACATGTTCGGCAATCCGACGCCCGGGCACTACGTGTCCGCGGCGATGGGGCTGCCGGTGCTGTTCGTCGTCTTCAACAATGCGCGCTGGGCGGCGGTGCACCGCGCGACGCTCGCCGACTATCCCGACGGCTACGCCGCTAAGTCAGCATCGCCGCCGTTCGCCGAGCTCGAGCCCGCGCCGCGCTTCGAGCACGTGGTGCGCGCCTCCGGCGGGCACGGCGAGCGCGTGAGCGCGCCGGAGCAAATGCGGCCGGCACTCGAACGCGCACTGCGCATCGTGCGCGAGGAAAAGCGCCAGGCGCTGGTCGATATTTGCATTGCGGCGAGCTACGTAAAGACGAGCTGAACCGCGGCGCGCCGTGCTTTGCTTTACGCTGGAACTATCCGCAGGTATAAAGTCCGTGTGGTCGGACCGCGTGCCGGCAGGGGGCTGAATCGCGCATGAAACTCGACGTCTTCAATCACCTGTTTCCCCGGAAGTACTACGAGCGCATGCTCGAGGTCGCGCCCAACGGCAAGGACATGCACAAGCGCGTGCGGGACATCCCCTGCATCGTCGATCTCAAGGAGCGCTTTCGCATCATGGACCAGTTCGGCGACGACTACGCGCAGGTGATCAGCCTGCCCTCGCCGCCGATCGAGGTTTTCGGGCCGCCTGAAGTCACCAACGTGCTCGCGCGACTGGCGAACGACGGCATGGCGGTACTCGTGCGCAGGTATCCCAAGCGCTTTCCGGCGTTCGTCGCGTCGCTGCCGATGAACGACCCCCAGGGCCTGCTGCGGGAAGCGAAGCGGGCGATCCGGGATCTGGGCGCCGCCGGCGTGCAGGTGTTCACCAACGTGCTCGGCCGGCCGCTGACCGCGCCTGCCACCCTGCCGCTGTTCGAGCTGATGGCCGAACTCGACCGGCCCATCTGGATGCACCCGGCGCGCGGCGCGGAAACCGCGGATTACCGCAGCGAGCCCAGGAGTCATTACGAGATCTGGTGGACGTTCGGCTGGCCCTACGAGACCAGCGTGGCGATGGCCCACATCGTGTTTGCGGGGCTGTTCGACCGTTTTCCGGACCTGAAGATCATCACCCACCACATGGGCGGCATGGTGCCGTACTTCGAGGGCCGCGTCGGTCCGGGTTGGGATCAGCTCGGCAAGCGCACGTCGGACGTCGACTACACGAAGCTGCTGCGAAAGCTCAAGAAGCGCCCGCTCGATTATTTCCGCATGTTCTTCGCTGACACGGCGCTGTTCGGCGCCTGGGAGGCGACCAAGTGCGGGCTGAAGTTCTTCGGCGCCGATCATGTGCTGTTCGCGTCCGACGCGCCGTTCGACCCCGAAAAGGGATCGATGTACACGCGCACGACGCTCGAGATCGTGGAGCGGCTCGATCTTTCGCCCGCGGAGCGCCACGCGATTTACGAGGGCAATGCGCGCCGGCTGATGAAATTGAACTGATTGAGGAGGGGGAACTTGATGAAAAGCAAGATGCTCAAGGCTCTCGCGCCGGTATTGCTCGGCGCTGCGCTCGCCGGCGGCGCCGCGCAGGCCCAAACCGTCGGCATCGCGGCGTCCAACCCGGGCTCGCTCTACCATTCGACGGGCACGGCGGTGGCGAAGCTCGCGAACGACGTCGCCGAGCTGAAGGCCACGGTCTATCCGTTCGCCAGCGCGACGGTCTACCTGCCGGCGGTCAACGCCGGCGAGTACGCTTTCGGCATCTCGAACGTCGAGGAATTGCGCGTCGCCGTGCTCGGCATCAAGCAGTTCGCCGGGCGCCCCTACCCGGATCTGCGCGCCGCCACGGTCCTTTATCCTCTGCGCGTCGCATTCTTCGTGCGCAAGGACTCGCCGATCCAGACGATCGCCGACCTGCGGGGCAAGCGCGTGGTCGACGGCTATAGCAGCCAGAAGACCATTCCGCCGCTGCTCGACGCGCTCTACGCCACCGCCGGCATGACGCGTGCGGACGTGCAGTCGTTCAATGTCCCCAACGTGGTCGGCGGGGCGGATGCGTTCATCTCGGGCAAGGTGGACGCGTTCTTCTTCGCCCTCGGCGCAGCGAAGGTCGAGGAGGCGAATGCCTCGGTGGGCGGCATCCGCGCCCTCGACATTGCCAACACGCCGGCGAACCTGGCGAAAGTGCAGAAGCTCTTTCCGCCGTCCTATATCCGGCCGGAGAAACCGGGACCCAGGAACATCGGCGTGCTCGCGCCGATGCACGCGCTCGCCTACGACGGCGTCCTCGTGGCAAGCGCCAAGACGCCTGAGGACACGGTCTACAAGCTGGTCAAGGCGATGCACGGCCACAAGAAGGTGATGGCCTCAGTGTTCGGAGCGATGAACCTGTTCGATCCCGGGCGCATGGTGAAGCCGCTCGACCCGATCCAGTGGCATCCGGGCGCGGTGCGTTTCTACACCGAGCTGGGGGCCTGGCCGCCGAAGTGACGGGCCGAGCGGTGGGCGCCGTCGCTGCGACGCTCGCCACCGCGCTGACGCTCGCCTCCGTGGCGTGGGCGCTCGATGTACCGCTGTGGCTGCAGCTCGATCTTTACCCGGCACAGTTCTACGCGGCGATGCTGGCGCTCGCGCTGCCGCTCGGCTTCATCACGCTGCCGGCGCGGCGCAAGACGAAACGCACGCGCGTGCCGTGGTACGACGCGCTGCTCGCCGCCGCGGGATTCGGCGCTGTCGCTTACCTGACCTGGCACTACCCGGCGCTCGTCGACCTGATTCTGCTGCGGCCGCGAGGCGGCGTGATCGCCGGCGCGATCGCCATCGTGCTGTCGCTGGAGGCGCTGCGCCGCGCTACGGGCCGCACGCT
>JAOTWE010000140.1 GCA_029863065.1 Betaproteobacteria bacterium | reverse complement strand
ACACGCGCATCACGAGGAACAGCGTATCGGCGAGCTCGGCCGCCAGTGCGGCGAGGCGCCGGCCGTACTCGAGCGCGGCCTGCGGGTCGTGGATCGAGCAGGGCCCGACGACGACGAACAGGCGCGGGTCGCGCCGTTCCAGGATGCGCGCGAGCGTCGCGCGGCTCTCCAGCACCGTGCGCGCGGCGCTCTCGCCGAGCGGCAGCTCTTCGCGCAGCGCCTGCGGCGCGGGCAGCGGCGTCTGCGATGCGACGTTGAGATCGTCGATGCGCGGGTCGCCGAACATGGCGCGCAGTCTAGCACCGCGCGCGGCAGGAATTGCTTGAGACGGAGATCGGCCGACTCTACAATCCGCGGGCAAGCGCCGTTGATTTCCGCATCCTCCATGGCCGAACGGGGAGATCTGCTTTGAGCAAGCACCTTCAGTGGCTGAAGCAGGAGCTGGCACAGTGGCGCGCCGAGGGGCTGGTGGACGCGGCCCTCGCGCAGCGCATCCTGGCACGCTATCCGGCCGTCGCCGAGCGCAACTGGAGCCGCATCATCTTCTCGGCGATCGGCGCGACGCTGGTGGGCCTCGGCGTCATTCTGTTCTTCGCCTACAACTGGCAGGAGCTGCCCAAGGCGGCCAAGCTCGCGCTGGCGATCGGTGCTCTGGTGGTCGCGCACGGCGGCGCGATGGCGGTCGCGCGCCGCGCCAATGCCAGCCACGGGCTGGTCGAAGGACTGCACGTGCTCGGCACGATGCTGTTCGGAGCGGGAATCTGGCTGGTGGCGCAGATCTACCACATCGACGAGCACTACCCGAACGCCTTTCTCGTCTGGTCGCTGGGCGCGCTCGCGCTGGCCTGGGCGATGCCCTCGATGGTGCAGGCGCTGCTCGCGCTGTTCCTCGTGACGTTCTGGGCCGGCGTCGAGCTGTTCGACTTTCACACCGCCGTGCACGGCGCCCCGCTCCTGGTGGTGCTGGGCGTGCTGCCGCTGGCGTGGTGGCGCCGCTCGCCGGCTCTGCTGTTTTTCGCCTTGGCGGTGCTTTACCTGGTGACCGCATTCGCCGCCGGCGCGAGCGACGCGAAGATGCTGCTGCCGCTGCTTTTCCTGATGGGTGCCGCGGCGCTCGTCACGGGCGCGGCTGCACCAGCTACGGATTTTCCGGCTGCCGGCGGTCCCCTAAGCACCCTCGGGCTGCTGGTGGTCCTCGGCTGCAGCTATCTGCTCAGCTTCAGGGACGCGGCCGGCCTGCTGCGCAAGGTGGATTTTTCCAAGCCCGGTGTCGTCATCTACCTCGGCGCGGCCGGCGCGGCGCTCGCCCTCGCCCTCGTTCTGCTCGCACGCGGCCGGCTGGCGCAGCTCGACGGCTATCGGCGCTGGCAGCTGGGGCTGGTCGGCGTGGGGCTGATCATCGTGCTCGCGAGCGTGTTCCTGCTCGCCGGGGGTGGGGGCTGGCCGGTTGTGCTGTCCTTCAACGCCATCGTGCTCGGGCTTGCCGCGCTGCTGATCCTTGAAGGCAGCGAGCATCTGCGGCCGAAGCTGGTGGCGGCGGGTTGCCTGCTCTTCGCCCTGGTCGCGATCGGCCGTTATGCCGATCTGTTCACCAGCCTGTTGGTGCGCGCGGCCGTGTTCGTCGTGCTGGGCGCGTCGCTGTTCTTCGTGGGGAATTTCTATTCCCGCAGCCGCCGGCGGGCGCAAGGAGTGAAGTCGTGAGCCGCCGCTGGGTGATCTTGGCCGTGGCGGCGCAGTTGCTCGTGCTGCTGTGGATGGCCGGCGAGCGCGAGTGGGTCTTCCGTACCGGCCAGGTGGTTTACCTGCGCACGGCGCCGATCGACCCGCGCGATCTGTTCCGCGGCGATTTCGTGCGTCTGCAGTACGAGATCAACAGCGTGCGGCGGGCGGACGTCGATGAAGCGATCGCCTCGCGCGGGACGGAGCGCAGGCGCCACGAGGTGGTTTATACGCGGCTGCGGCCGTCAGGCGAGGGTCGGTACGAAGCCGCGGGCACATCCACCACACGGCCAGCGGACGGCCCGTTCCTGCGCGGGCGCACCGAGGACTCGTGGCGCATGGGTTGGCGCGGCGGCGGCCACTTCTTCGTCAAGTACGGCATCGAGCAGCTGTTCGTGGAGCAGGGTCGCGGCAAAGCCATCGAGGAACGTCGCGGAACAAGAGATGGGCTGCAGGTGCCGATGGAGGTTGAGGTCGCCGTCGCTTCCTCGGGCACGGCGGTGATCCGCGGTTATCGCTGGAGCCGGCTGGGCATGAAGCTGGAAATGCTGCGCCGGCCAGCGCGGCGCGTTCGGAACGCTCCTCCGCCCGAAGGGCCGCTCAGCCCCAAGCTGCGCGTTACCCTCGCCAATGTCTCCGACGCGCCGTTGACCGTCGCCGACGCGGGCGAGCATTGCGCCTTTCATCTCGTGCCGGTCGCGTGGGCCCCTCAGCTTTACCCGCCGGCGTCGCCGGCCTGCAGCGCCGGGCAAATGGCGCCCGAAATGATCACGCTCGCTCCGGGCCAGATCTACAGCGCGGAACTGGACCTGTCGGAGCCGCGCTGGCACGTGCTCGCGGCGGGCAAAGCGGTAGAGATCGGCGCGCTGCAGGGGCTCGCCCAGTTCCGCATCGAGTACCGCACGCCTGAGGCCGCACCGGCGGCCGCTGGCGAAAGATCGGCCTGGCGCGGCCGCATGGCGTCGCAGGCGTTCACCGCCAACGGCGTTGTCGACTAGGCTTGAGGCGATGAAGCGCAGCCCTATTTGGCGATGGGCCGCGCTGCCATGGGATTGTCGCGCGTCAGCTCGATGACCTCATTCTCGTGGCGAAAGGCGATCTGGTCGCCTTCGCGCAACGTATAGCGCGTCTCGTCCACCCCGATTTCGACTTCCAGCATCCGTCCCCGGTAGGTCAGCGGAAACCGGATCATCGATTGCCGCTCCGGCGCGCCACTGGGCCGGAACGACAGCATGCCGTCGCTGTCGCGCATCCCTCCGAACCCGTACACCATCACCATCCACGTGCCGCCCATGGAGGCGATATGGCAGCCGTCGTGCACGTTGCCGCCGATGTCGCCGAGATCCATGAGCAGCGCCGCCATCGCGTATTCGGTCGCCTTTTCGAACTCGCCGATCTCGGCCGCGATCACCGCCTCGACACAAGACGAGAGCGAAGAATCGCCGGTCGTGAGCGGGGCGTAGAACAGGAAGTTCTTGCGCTTCTCCTCGAGCGTGAACTCGTGTCCCAGGAGAAACATCGCCAGGATCACGTCGGTCTGCTTGATCACCTGGTGGCGGTAGATGTTGAGCGGGTGGTAGTAGAGCAGCAGCGGATACTTGTCGGCCGGCGTGTTCTCGAAATCCCAGCGCTCGCGGTCGAGAAAGCTGTCGTCCTGCAGATAGATTCCCGTCTCCTTGTCGTACGGGACGAACATGCGATCCGCGGCCCGCTTCCAGTCCTCGACCTCCGCGAGATCGAACGCCGTCTTGTGCGCGAGCGCCGCCAGGGTATGCGGATTGCTCTCGCGCAGCGCTTCGATGGTCTGCGCGGCGTAACGCAGGTTTTCCCGCGCCATGAGATTGGTGTAGGTGTTGTTGTTGACGACCGTGGTGTACTCGTCGGGCCCGGTCACGCCGTTGATGCAGAACCGGCCGCCCTTGCGATCGGAAAAAAATCCGATGTCGTACCAGAAGCGCGCGGTCTCGATCAGCATCTCCGCACCGTACTGCCGCAGGAACTCCTCGTCGCCGGTCGCGTTCACGTACTTGCGCAGCGCGTACATGATGTCCGCGTTGATGTGATACTGGGCGGTGCCGGCCGCGTAGTTCGCGGAAGCATCCTCGCCGGTGATCGTGCGCCACGGAAAGAGCGCGCCCTTGTGGCTGAGCTCCTGCGCCCGCTCGCGGGCCTTGCCGAGCATGCGATAGCGAAACAGCAGCAGGTTGCGCGCGATGCGCGGCGCGGTGTAGATCAGGAAAGGCAGCACGTAGATTTCGGAATCCCAGAAGTACTGCCCCTCGTAGGCGTTCCCCGTGAGCCCTTTGGCGGGAACGCCGGCGTTCTCCGCACGGGCACAGGCCTGCAGGATATGAAACAGGTTGAAGCGGATCGCCTGTTGCACCTCGACGGTCGTACGCTGGACCTTGCCCGTGCGCACGTTCTGCACCTGCACGTCGCTGCGCCGCCAGAAGTCGTCCATGTAGCGCTGCTGCCCGGTGGCGAGCGCGTCGAAGCCTTCGGCGACGATGCGGTTCAACGTCCAGTCGACGCGCGCGCAGAGCTGCTCGGGCGAAGCGGTCGCGGTGCTGTGATGCGCCATGAACTTCGTGAGGCGGATCGGGCGGCCGGGCTCGGCATCGATCGTGAACGCCACCTGGCCGAAGTCCTCGGTGTGCGTGGCCTTCCACGCGTGCCGGCACTCCGACTCGAGATGGTGGTCAATGCCGCACGCCAGCAGCATCCCCGACCGATCGGTGCCGTGGCACAGAACCAGGCGCTGCTCGCTGGCGTGGCTCGTGCGGGGCTGCAGGACCCTCCCGGAGAAGGCCTTGCCGCGCCGCGGATCGGCGCTGCCGCGCGGTATGGTGCGGCGCTCGGCGAGCACCTCGGAGGAGATCACCACCGGCGCGTGCGCGTTGAGCACGGTCACTTCGTACGAGATCGCCCCGGCGTGGCGGTGCTCGAAGGAGATCAGGCGCCGCGACTTGATGTGCACCTGCTTGCCGGCGGGCGTTTCCCACAGGACCTCGCGGTCGAGCGTGCCCGCACGCATGTTCAGGCGCCGGTCGAAGCGCAGCATGTTGGCGGTGGCGAGCCAGAACGGCTCGTCGTCGACGAACAGCTTGATGATCTTCGCGTCGGTGACGCTTATCAGCGACTGGCCGGTGCGGGCGAAGCCGAAGGCGTCCTCGCCGTAGACGATCGGCCAGGTCTCGTGGAAGCCGTTCACGTAGGTGCCGAACTGCGCGAGCGGGCCGCCCTCTTCCGGCGAGCCGCGCATGCCGAGGTAACCATTGCCGAGCGCGAGGATGGTCTCGGTCTGCGCCATGAATTCAGGGTGGAACCGGCGCTCGATCCAGTTCCATTCGTCCGCCACATAGTCGTGCGGCGGGGGCTTGAGGCGTTCGTGGTGGCGCATCGTGTTTCAGCTCAGGTCGAGCAGCTGGTCAAGACCGGCGACCACGAGGTGAGGGCTGGACTGTTGCGAGCGGCACGACGCCAAGTATAAGCACTGCGGCCGGGGTGTCACGCCCGTCGAGAGCGCGTTATCCGGCGCCCCGCGCGTCCGCGCGGTCAGCTCAGACTTCGAGCCACTCGCGGCGGATCTGCTCGTTTGCGCGCAGCGCATCCGGAGTGCCTTCGAAAACCACCTGACCGTGTCCCATCACGAACACGCGCTTCGAGATCTTCAGCGCGATCGTGAGCTTTTGCCCGACCAGCTTCGGCGCGAGGCCCTCGGTCGGCTCGTCGATCATGACCAGGTCGGGATCACCCATCAGGGTCCGGCACATGGTCAGCATCTGCTGCTCGCCGCCCGAGAGCACGCCGCCTGCCGTGTCGGCCCGCTCGCGCAGATTGCTGAACATCTCGAACATGTCGGTCATTTTCCAGCGCCCCTCGCGGCGCGCGCGCTTTTGACCTAGAAGCAGGTTCTGGCGCACCGTCAGCGTGGGAAAGATGTCTCGATTCTCGGGGACGTAGCCGAGCCCACGGTGCGCGATCTCGTGCGGTTGCAGTCCCGCGATCTCCTCGCCCTTGAATCAGACCGAGCCCGCCGGCGCAACGTCACCCATGATCGCCTTGCAGGTCGTCGAGCGTCCGACGCCGTTGCGCCCGAGCAGGACGAGGTCCGCGCCGCCGGCGATCGTAATCCCGATCTCGAGGGCGCGCTGCTCGGCGTACGAAAGCACGCCGGCCGGAACATCCGCGCGCGAGACCATGCCAATGTCGTTCAGGATCTGCAGGCTGCGCTCGTTGACGTCGTCCAGCTTGTCGACGTCCCGCCAGAACGCGCAACCGTAGTTCATCGCCCACAGAGCGCCGCAACGCACGTTCTCGAAAGCGCTCATGCGCGGGAAAATGTTGGTCACCTGGAAGCTGCGTGCAAGCCCCATGCGGTTGATCTCGTAGGGCTTGCGCCCGGTGATGTCCCGTCCACGCAGCCGGATGCGGCCTGCGGTCGGCTGGTACCTCGCGGTGATGAGGTTATGAAGCGTCGATTTTCCCGCGCCGTTCGCACCAATGACGGCATGACGCTCGCCCTGGCCGACTTGAAGGTTGACGCCGCGGAGCGTTTGACGGATTTTCTTACACTGGCAATCGCGTCCGATCTCTGGCGAATCGATCACGGACTTTGCGGCCGATCGGCGGTCACGGAGCAACTTGCCTTTATAAATAACAAGTTAAGGAGATCTCCCGATGCGGGCATGGTGGAATCGCCCGGCGTTGCCGCGAGGCAACTGGTCTAAGTGAGCGTCGGTATTTCTTACACTGCCGAGGCGGAGAAAGCAGCGCATTCGCGCCCGTCATGCACCTTTTAAGAAAGTTTGCTCGGATTATCAATTACTTAATGTCAAAGCGTGATCTGCGTCCAGAGTCGGGCGCGAAATTTGCAATTGGGGAAGGTAGGCCTGCCACGTTAATGGGCGTTACCAGGGCAAGTCCCGTGATCCAAATTGCGATCAATTGAAATAAGCGAGGACACCATGAGAAAAGTGATCACCAAATTCATCGAAACCCTGCCCCGCGCCTTGATAGCGGGCGCCGTGTTGGCTTGCGGGTCGGCCGCGCAGGTCTGGGCCATGCCCATCACCAAGCAGCTGGTGGTGAACGTGGTCACGGTGTGCAACGACGCCGGCCTCAACTGCGCCTCCCAAGGCCCCGCGGGGAACACCTTCTACGAGGCGGAAACCGACAAGATCTGGGCCCAGGCCGGCATCGACATCAGTTTCGTCAACGCCGGTACGTTGAACAGTTCGGCCTTCCTCACGGGCGCGAGCAGCGTCACCGACTTCACCGGCCCGTTGGGGGGCACGGGAACCACCATGTACCTGACGAGCGACCTCTTGTGCAGCGCGTGCACACTGTACGGCGAGGCGTATCTCAACGCCGGCGGCTTGGTGATCAACATGGGTGCCGTGAATGCATTCAATGCCGGCGTCGGCCGTCTCGACACCATCGCGCATGAGCTGGGTCATAACCTGGGTATCGGGCACCCCGCCGACGCCCAATACCTGATGGCCGCCGGCAGCCTTCGCAACATTCCAAGCAACCTGGGCGAAATCTGCCCTGATCCCGACGCAGCATCCTGCTTTGATTGGCTGCCCGCCGATCAAATCGCCATCGCGCTCGCCAGCGATCTGCTGGTCGACTTCAGCCCAGTGCCCGAGCCGATGGGTCTGGCCTTGGTCGCGGTGGCTCTGTTTGGCCTTGGCCTGGCGCGGCGCCGTCGCGCCTGAATGCCCGTCATTCCGACTAGGAAGGGCGCTGCCGTCGGGCGGCGCCCTTTTTTTTCTTGTGCGCGCCGTTCCCTGATTCTCGGCCTGGGCGCCCTGTTGTTCGGCAGCGTCGGTGCGCAGCCGCCGCCAGCCATGCCGATCTCGTCTGACCGCATTGCGCTGCCTCCCGTGCGACGCGAATTCACCTCGCCCGAGCGCAGCTACCTGTTGGTGGTCGAAAATGCCGACCAGTGGAAGACGTCGTACCCCACGGCTCGGCTCTACCGTACCGGCCAGGGCCAGTCCGTGTTGTGCTGGACCCGCGTGCTGACTCAGCAGTACGGGCCGCGCGGCGCGGTCGTGGCGGGCGACGGCCATGTCCTGTTCGTCGATGAGTGGATCAACGTCACCTCGCGCTGGGCGCTGGTGCTGGTCGACGTCGAGAACAGGGTAATTGCCACCCACGATTACAAGACGGCGGTCGGCGCACTCGCTGTCTCGCCGGCCGAAATCGCCGCACATGCCCGCAGCGGCCCCTGGATCAGCGACAGGCCGGTACTCTCGGCCGATGGCAAGAGCGCCCGCATCGCGGCCGGCGGGCGTACGCTGGTAGTGTTGCTTCAAGACGGCAGCCTGTCGGTGGCGCGCTGAGCGCAGGCCGACGGATACGAAAGTCGATGCCGCGTGCGCCCGGAGTCTGACCGATTGCGTTGCTTGACGGCCGAGCGCGGAGGATTAACGCGCTGCGCGCGCGGGTTGCGCGCCCGGTACACGCCCCCGCCCGGCCCCATCCCGCTGCGATTGGCACATCCCCGCTTGCCCATGCGAGCAGGAACGCGCACCGCGTGTCCGCGGCAACGCGATCGACGCAATGCCCGCT
>JAOTWE010000242.1 GCA_029863065.1 Betaproteobacteria bacterium | reverse complement strand
GTCGTGCGGGAAGCGGTCAACCGCGCGTGCGAGTAAGACGTTAGCCGCAGGTTCGAGGCATGCCGGCCGCGCGCCTGACGCACGAGGCGCGGAGCGCATCCTTGCGGCGCCGCCTACATGCTCCTGCGGTACTGCCCCCCGACCTCGAAGAGCGCGTGCGTGATCTGCCCGAGCGAGCAAACGCGCACCGCGTCCATCAGCACCGCGAAGACGTTCTCGTCGCGCATCACCGCCTGGCGCAGGCGCTCGAGCATCGCCGGTGCGGCGGCCTTGTTCTTCTCCTGAAACTCCCTTAGCCGCTTGAGCTGCGACTGTTTCTCGGCTTCGCTCGAGCGGATCAGCTCGATCTTCGCCGGCGCCGCGTCGCCGTGCGGGTTGCGGAAGGTGTTCACGCCGACGATCGGGTACGAGCCGTCGTGCTTGCGGTGCTCGTAGACCATGGATTCTTCCTGGATCTTGCCGCGCTGATAGCCCGTTTCCATGGCGCCGAGCACGCCGCCCCTCGAGCTGATCGCCTCGAACTCCTTCAGCACCGCCTCCTCGACGAGGTCGGTCAGCTCGTCGATGACGTAACTGCCCTGATTCGGATTCTCGTTCTTCGCCAGGCCCCACTCCTTGTTGATGATGAGCTGAATCGCCATCGCGCGGCGCACGGACTCTTCGGTCGGCGTGGTGATGGCCTCGTCGAAGGCATTGGTGTGCAGCGAGTTGGTGTTGTCGTAGGTCGAGATCAGGGCCTGCAACGTGGTGCGGATGTCGTTGAAGGCGATCTCCTGGGCGTGCAGCGAGCGGCCCGAGGTCTGCGAATGGAACTTCAGCTTCTGGCTGCGCTCGTTGGCGCCGTAGCGCTCGCGCATCGCCACCGCCCAGATGCGCCGCGCCACGCGCCCGAGCACGGCGTACTCGGGATCCATGCCGTAGGAAAAGAAAAATGACAGGTTGGGCGCGAAGTCGTCGATGTGCATGCCGCGCGCCAGGTACGCTTCGACGAAGGTGAAGCCGTTGGCGAGCGTGAAGGCGAGCTGCGAGATCGGGTTCGCGCCGGCTTCGGCGATGTGATAACCGGAAATCGACACCGAGTAGAAGTTCTTCACCTCACGATGAATGAAGTATTCCTGGATGTCGCCCATCACCTTGAGAGAGAACTCGGTGGAGAAGATGCAGGTGTTCTGGCCCTGGTCTTCCTTGAGGATGTCGGCCTGCACCGTGCCGCGCACCGAGGAGAGCGTCCAGGTGCGGATCTTTTCCGCTTCGTCTTCCGTGGGTTCGCGCCCATTGTCCTGCCTGAACTTGTCCACCTGCTGGTCGATGGCGGTGTTGAAGAACATCGCCAGGATCGTGGGCGCCGGGCCGTTGATGGTCATCGACACCGAGGTCGCCGGGTCGCACAGGTCGAAGCCCGAATACAGCACCTTCATGTCCTCGAGCGTGGCGATCGACACGCCCGAGTTGCCGACCTTGCCGTAGATGTCGGGCCGCTCGTCCGGATCGAAGCCATACAGCGTCACCGAGTCGAAGGCGGTCGACAGCCGCTTCGCCGGCATGTCCTTGGAAAGGAGGTGAAAGCGCTTGTTGGTGCGGAACGGATCGCCCTCGCCCGCGAACATGCGCGTTGGATCCTCGTTCTCGCGCTTGAAGGCGAACACGCCCGCGGTGTAGGGGAAGGAGCCGGGCACGTTCTCGCGCAGCTGCCAGCGCAGGACTTCGCCGTGGTCCTCGAATTTGGGCAGCGCCACCTTGGGCACTTTGGTCCCCGAGAGCGTGACGGAGTTCAGCCGCGTGCGCACTTCCTTGCCGCGGATGCGCACCACGTATTCGTCCCCGGAATAGGCCTTGACCGTCTGCGGCCACATCTCGAGCAGCTTTTTCGAGCGCGCATCGAGCGCCGCGTCCTTCTCGGCGGCAAGGCGCTCCAGCTCGGCGATGCCGCTCATGCGCTTCGCCGCCAGCAGCTGCTGGCGCTCGCGCGCGAGTTTCACCTGCTGCGCGCCGTGCGCGTGGTAGCCGCGCACGCCTTCCGCGATCTCGGCAAGATAGCGCGCGCGCTTCGGCGGCACGATGGCGTGCACGTTGGACGACACGTGGCCCTCGGGCCGCGGCAGCCGGCCCGCGGCAAGCTTCAGGCCCTTCGCCTTCAGCTTCGCCGCCACCGCATGATAGAGCGCGGTCACGCCATCGTCGTTGAAGCGCGCGGCGATGGTCCCGAACACCGGCATCGCCTCGGGCGCGGACTTGAAGGCCTCGCGGTTCCTTTGCACCTGCTTGCGCACGTCGCGCAGCGCGTCATCGGCGCCGCGCCGGTCGAACTTGTTGATGGCGATGAAATCGGCGTAGTCCAGCATGTCGATCTTCTCGAGCTGGCTGGCGGCGCCGAACTCGGGCGTCATCACGTAGAGCGTGGCATCGGCCAGCGGCACGATGGCAGCGTTACCCTGGCCGATACCCGAGGTCTCGACGATCACCAGGTCATGGCCCGCGGCGCGGCAGGCGGCGATGGCCTCGGGCAGGCAGCGCGCGATCTCGGCGCCGGAGTCGCGCGTGGCGAGCGAGCGCATGAACACCGAAGTCCCGCCGATGGCATTCATACGGATGCGGTCGCCGAGCAGCGCGCCGCCGGTCTTCCTGCGCGTCGGGTCGACCGACAGGATGGCGATCCGCAGGCGGTCTTCCTGGTCGAGGCGGAAGCGCCGCACCAGCTCGTCGGTCAGCGAGCTCTTGCCCGCGCCGCCGGTGCCGGTGATGCCGAGCACTGGCGCCGGATTCGACTTGGCCGCTTCGTGCACAAATGCCTTGTCCTTGAACGTGCCGAGCTCGAGGGCCGTGATCACCTGCGCCAGCGAGCGCGCGTCGCTCTTCTCGGGGCGCCTGGGTGCGTGCTCCGAGAGGTCGAAGTCGCAGCGCGCCAGCATGTCGTTGATCATGCCCTGCAGGCCCATCTTCTGCCCGTCCTCGGGCGAGTAGACACGGGCCACGCCGGCCGCCTGCAACTCGCGGATCTCGTCGGCGACGATCACGCCGCCGCCGCCGCCGAACACTTGGATGTGGGCGCCGCCGCGGTTGCGCAGCAGCTCGACCATGTACTTGAAATACTCGATATGTCCCCCCTGGTACGAGGACACGGCAATGCCCTGCACGTCCTCCTGCAGCGCCGCCGACACTACGTCCTCCACCGAACGGTTGTGGCCGAGATGGATCACCTCGGCGCCCGAGGCCTGCAGGATGCGGCGCATGATGTTGATCGAGGCGTCGTGGCCGTCGAACAGGCTCGCCGCGGTGACGAAGCGGATCTTGTATTGTGCCTTGTAGACGAGGCTCTTCGAGTCGGACAGGTCGGTCATCGAGCCAAGCCTAGTTGACGTTTACGTAAACGTCAATCTTGCGATGACCCGTTCGCCGGCTTACCCAGTGGCAGCGCAAAGCCAAAGGTCGCACCCTTCCCCGCCTGCCCTTCGGCCCACACGCACCCGCCGTGGCGCTCGACGATGCGTTTCACGAAAGCGAGCCCGGTGCCGGCGCCCGGATATTCGTCCTCCCCGTGCAGCCGCTCGAACAGCTTGAATAGCCTTCCCTCCTGGGCCGGATCGAATCCGACCCCGCCGTCGCTCACGCGAAATTCGGCAACCCCATTGCGTATCACTCCTTCAACGCGTACGTCACGCGTGCCCGCGCTGGCCGAGAACTTGAGCGCATTCTCGATGAGGTGGCGCCAAACCAGGGACAGCAGCGTGGCGTCCGCCGGCACGCGGGGCAGCCTGGCGATCGAGATGCGCGCCCGTTCCGCCCGGCTGAGGTGCAGGTCGTCAATCGCCGCCTTGACGAGCTCGGTCATTTCCACGGTCTGCAGCACCATCCACCTGCGCCCGAGCCTGGAATACTCGAGCAAGCCATTGACCTTCTCCGCCATGCATTGCGCATGGCCGCGCAGGCGCCTGAGCAAGGCCATGCCCTCCTGATCCAGCTTGGCGGCCTGGTGGCGCACGAGCAGCGTCGCGCAGGCGTCGATGGCGCGCAGCGGCGTTTGCAAGTGTTGCGACACATCGTAGCAATAGGATTCGAGCTCCTGGACCGAGAGTTCAAGCTCCCGTGTGCGGGACTCCACCCGGCGTTGCAGCAGGACGTCCAGCGCGCGCGCGTCGCGCGGCGCCCCTTCGGCATGGGCCACGTCGCTCGTGGGCGCCATGCGGTGCAGAAGCAGTGCGGCGAGCAGGCCGGAAACGATCAGCGCGAGCGCCAGGCCGCCTATGCGTACCTCGATAACATCGGAGCGCGCATCGGTGAGCATCGTCCCGGACGTGGTCTGCATCGCAAACCAGATGTCGTATGCGGCGCCGGCGACGAAAGGCAGGGCGGTCACGCAGGCGAGGGCGGCGAACTGGACGCGCAAGTCGCGCAGGGCGGGAAAGCGATCTAGGGCTGCGGCGAGCATGTTGGCTGTACCTCCGAGATCGGCAACGCGGAACTCAGCCGCGGCAGGAACGGAGGTACAGCCAACATG
>JAOTWE010000303.1 GCA_029863065.1 Betaproteobacteria bacterium | reverse complement strand
ACAACCTCAAGAACCTGACGCTCACGTTGCCGGCAAACGAGCTGATCGTCGTTACCGGCGTCTCGGGCTCGGGCAAGTCCTCGCTCGTCTTCGACACGCTCTACGCCGAGGGCCAGCGCCGCTACGTCGAGACCTTCAGCCCCTACGCGCGCCAGTTCCTGGAGCGCATGGACAAGCCGCAGGTGGACGCCATCGAGGGTATCCCGCCGGCCATCGCCATCGACCAGACCAACCCGGTGCGCACTTCGCGCTCCACGGTCGGTACGATGACCGAGCTCAACGACCACCTGAAGCTGCTCTACGCGCGCGCCGCGCAGCTTCACTGCCGCGGCTGCGGCAAGCCGGTGCGCCGCGACACGCCGCAGTCGATCTACGACGGGCTGCCGCAGGAGCGCGTGACGATCACGTTCCCGGTGCCGGTACCGAAGAATTTTTCGGAAAAGGAGATCGAGTCGCTGCTCGAGCGCCAGGGGTACACCAAACTGCACTCGCGCTCGAAGACCTTGATCGAGGTAGTCCAGGACGCCGTGCGCCGCGGCACGACGGAGAAGTCGCGCGTCATGGACGCCATCGAATCCGCGCTGCGCTTCGGCCAGGGGCGGGTGATCGCCTACGCGGACAAGCCGCATTTCTTTTCCACCGGCCTGCACTGCCCGGACTGCGACCTCTCCTACACGGAGCCGACCCCGGCGGCGTTTTCGTTCAATTCGCCGATCGGCGCCTGCGAGCTGTGCCGCGGCTTCGGCCGCGTGATCGGCCTGGACACCGGCCTGGTGATCCCCGACGAATCGAAGACGCTGCGCGAGGGGGCCATCCGGCCCTGGCAAACGCCGAGCTTCAAGGAATGCCAAACCGACCTGGCCAAGTACGCGAAAAAGCGCGGCATTTCCATGGATACGCCATGGCGCGAAATGGCACCGGCGCAGCGCGCCTGGGTGCTCGAAGGCGACGACGGCTGGGTGAGCTGGAAGAAGTCCTGGCCGGGAAAGTGGTACGGCGTCGGGCGCTTCTTCAAGTGGCTGGAGTCGAAGGCCTACAAGATGCATATCCGTGTGCTGCTCTCAAAGTACCGCGCCTACACCGAGTGCGCGGCCTGCGGCGGCACGCGCCTGAAGCCCGACGCGGCGCTGTGGAAGCTGGACGGCGTCGCCATTCACGAGCTGATGCGCATGCCGGTGAGCGACGTGCAGCGCAGGGTCGCGGCGCTCGCGCTGCCCGCGCCGCTCGACGAGGCGACCGAGCTGCTGCTCCGCGAGATCCGCACGCGGCTCGCCTACCTCGGCGAAGTCGGCCTGGGCTATCTCACGCTCGACCGCCAGTCGCGCACGCTCTCGGGCGGAGAAGTGCAGCGCATCAACCTAACGACCGCGCTCGGCACTTCGCTTGTGAATACGCTGTTCGTGCTCGACGAGCCCTCGATCGGCCTGCACCCGCGCGACATGCGGCGCGTCATCGACGTCATGAGGAAGCTGCGCGACGCGGGCAACTCGCTGGTGGTAGTAGAACACGACCCGCAGATCATGCACGCCGCCGACCGCATCCTCGACATGGGCCCGGGACCCGGCGAGCGCGGCGGCGAGATCGTGTTCTTCGGCTCACCCGCCGAGCTGCAGGCCGAGCGCACGCTGACTGCCGAGTACCTATCGGGCCGCAAGCACGCCGAGGCGCCGCGCGCGCCGCACGCGCCGCACAAATTCCTGGAAGTGCTCGGCGCCGCCGAGCACAACCTCAAGAATCTCGACGTCGCCTTCCCGCTCGAGCGCCTGGTGTGCGTCACCGGCGTTTCCGGCTCGGGCAAGTCCACGCTGGTGCAGGACGTGCTGTACGCGGCGTTGCGCAAGACGCTGGGCAAGCCCACCGAGGCCCCAGGCCGGCACCGCGCGCTGCGCGGCGCCGCCGCCATCGGCGAGGTCGTCATGGTGGACCAGTCGCAGATCGGCAAGACCACGCGCTCCAATCCCGCGAGCTACGTCGGCGCCTTCGACGCCATCCGCGACCTGTACGCGCGCGCGCCGGAGTCGAAGACGCGCAAATACACTGCCGGCACTTTCAGCTTCAATTCCGGCACCGGCCGCTGCCCCGCCTGCGGCGGCAACGGCTTCGAGCACGTGGAGATGCAGTTCCTGTCCGACGTCTACCTGCGCTGCCCGGACTGCGGCGGCAAGCGCTACCGGAGCGAAGTGCTGGAAGTGAAGCTGCGCGGCAAGAGCATTGCCGAGGCGCTGGAGATGACGGTGTCCGAGGCAGTCGAGTTCTTTGCCGAGCACGCGGACGTGCGCGCCCGCCTGCAGCCGCTCGCCGACGTCGGCCTTGATTACCTGCGCCTCGGCCAGCCGGTGCCGACGCTCTCGGGGGGCGAGGCGCAGCGCCTCAAACTGGCCAAATTCCTGGGGACAGACCCCGCAAAGAGCGCGGGGTCAGTCCCCACGCTCTTTCTCTTCGACGAACCCACCACCGGCCTGCACTTCGAGGACATTGCCAAGCTGCTGCAGGCGTTTCGCAAGCTGCTGGCGGCCGGGCACTCGCTGGTGGTGATCGAGCACAACCTCGACGTCATCCGCGCCGCCGACTGGATCCTCGACCTCGGCCCCGAAGGCGGCGACGCCGGCGGCGAGCTGGTGTGCGCCGGAGCCCCCGCTGACGTGGTGCAGCATGCAACCTCGCATACCGCGAAGGCGTTGCGGGAATATGAAAAGGGGACAGACCCCATTATTTCGCAGAGCGAAAAAATGGGGTCTGTCCCCAATTCCATCCGCATTCACAACGCGCGCGAGCACAACCTGCAGTCGATCGACGTCGAGATCCCGCGCCAGCGCTTCACGGTGGTGACCGGCGTCTCGGGCTCGGGCAAGTCGACGCTCGCCTTCGACATCCTGTTCTCCGAGGGCCAGCGCCGCTATCTCGAATCG
>JAOTWE010000062.1 GCA_029863065.1 Betaproteobacteria bacterium | reverse complement strand
ACCAAGGGCCAGCCCTCGCCGACCACCGAGCCCGGCTGGTCCTCCAAGCTCGCGCCGGGCGGCACCGGCCTGCGCGAGTTCCACCCGCTGGTGATCGCGCTCGCCTCCGGCGCCAACTTCATCGCCCGCGCCTCTTCCGGCGACCCGAACGGCTGCGCCGCGCTGATCGCCGAGGCCGTGCGCCATCCCGGGTTTTCCTTCGTCGAGGTGCTCTCGCCGTGCGTCACCTTCCGCCCCGAGCAGCGCGAGTGGAAGACGCTGGCGCACCCGGCGCCGGTGGAACCCACCGACGATCCCGGGCGCGCGGCACGCCGCCTGATGACCGACGACGGCTTCAACATCGGCGTGCTGTACAAGGGCCGCCGCGCGCCTTACGCCGGTGGGCCGGCGGCGGCCGCGCAAACCGTGGAGGCGCTCGAATGCCAGTTCCGACTCTAGAAGACTTCATGGCGCGCGCCTACGCCATGGAGCTGGAAGCCCACGAGCGCTACGCCCAGTTCGCCGAGCAGCTCGATACGCACAACAACCGCGAGGTGGCGCAGATGTTCCGCAAGCTTTCGCACATCGAGTCGCTGCACGCCAAGCGCATCCTCGAGGAGATGGGTTGGCCGGATCTGCCCGCGCTGCCGCCCGCCTACGCCTGGGAAACCCCGGAGGGGCCGGAAACCGCGCCGCAGGACGCGGTGCACTACCTCATGCAGCCGTGGCACGCGCTCGAGATCGCGCTCGGCTGCGAGCAGCAGGCGCAGAAATACTTCGAGGAGATCGCCGCGGCGGAAGTGCCGCCGGCGGTGCGCGCGGCGGCGCTCGAGATGGCCGCGGAGGAACGCGAGCACGTGCAGCTGGTGCGCGAGTGGATGAAGCGCGTGCCGCGGCCCGAAGCGGGCTGGGACGACGATCAAGACCCGCCGCGCGCGAACGGATGAAGATCCTGCAACCGCACGGCTGGGCGCCGCCCGTCGGCTACGCCAACGGCATCGCGGCCAGCGGCCGCGTCGTGTTCGTCGCCGGCCAGGTCGGCTGGGACGCGGCGCAGGAATTCCAGTCGGCGGAGCTGGCGCCGCAGTTCGAGCAGGCGCTGAAGAACGTGCTCGCCGTGCTTGCCGAGGCGGGCGGGCGCGCCGAGCACATCTGCCGCATGACCGCCTACTGCTGCGACAAGCGCGCGTACCTCGCCGCGCGGCCGCAGCTTGCGCGCACCTGGAAGGCGCTCATGGGCCGGCACTATCCGGCGATGAGCATGATCTTCGTCGCCGACCTGCTCGATGCGCCGGGTAAGATCGAGCTCGAGGCCACCGCCGTGATTCCGGAGGACAAGCGATGAGAGGACTCAAGGGCAAGACCGCGATCGTCACCGGGGGCGCCGCCGGCATCGGTGCCGCAATCGTCGAGCGCTTCAAGGCCGAAGGCACCAAGGTCGTGGTGTTCGACCTGAAGGGCCAGCCAAGCGTGGACATCACCGACTACGCGGCGGTACAGAAAGCGGTGGCGGCGGCGGGGCCGGTCGACATCCTCGTCAATAACGCGGGCTGGGACATGTTCAAGCCGTTCCTCGCCACCGACCCGGCGTTCTGGCAGAAGCTCATCGCCATCAACCTCGTCGGGCCGATGAACCTGCTGCACTGCGTGCTGCCCGGCATGGTGGAGCGCGGCGGCGGCAAGGTGGTGAACATCGCCTCCGACGCCGGGCGCGTGGGGTCCTCCGGCGAAGCGCCCTACTCCGCCTGCAAGGGCGGCATCATCGCGCTCACCAAGACGCTCGCGCGCGAGCTGGCGACCAAGGGCGTGCGCCTCAATACCGTGTGCCCGGGGCTCACCGAAACCGGCATGCTCGAGGCGTTCATGCAGGGCGCGGGCAACCCCGACAAGCTGCGCGAAGCGTACCGGCGCGCGGTGCCCATCGGGCGCCTGGGCAAGCCCGAGGACATCGCCGGCGCGGTGCTGTTCCTGGCGAGCGACGACGCCGACTTCATCACCGGCCAGACGATCAGCGTCTCGGGCGGGCTGACGATGCACGGCTGACGGCGATGACGGTCGGCGTCGTCCTGCTCGCGGCCATTGCCGTCACGATCGCCCTCGTGCTGCTGGAACGGCGGCGCCGCTCGCGCATCGACACCCGGATTCGGCTCTACGAGATGATGCGCCTGCGCGGCGTATCGTCGCCCGCGCCGCAGGACCCCGACGCCGCACTGGCCGAGCGCCGCTGCGCCGCCTGCAGCAGCAAGGAGCTGTGCGACGAGCTGCTGCGCGTCGGTCGCAGCGACGGCTATCGCAAGTTCTGTCCCAACGCGCTCTACCTCGAGTGGTTGCGCAGCAACAGCCTGCATTTCGACTGAGCGCACGCCAGGGTTGAGGCAGATCAATTCTGGGCCGTAGGGCGGGCTGCGCGGGGCGTAGCATCCGGCGATGCGACTTCTGCTCGTCAATCCGGCGCTGCCGGAAAGTTTCTGGAGCTTCCGCTGGGCGCTCGAAACGGCGCTCGGCGGCAAGCGCGCGCTCAATCCGCCGCTCGGTCTCGCCACGCTCGCCGCCCTGTGCCCGCCGCACTGGGAGGTGACGATCGTGGACGAGAACGTAGAGGCGCTCCCGCTCAAGCCCGTGGCCGACCTCATCGGCATCGGCGGCATGGGCGTGCAGGCGCCGAGACAAAAGCAGCTGCTGCGCTACTACCGCGAAGCCGGCTACCGCGTGGTCGCGGGCGGCAGCTACGCCTCGCTGTGCCCCGAGGAATACGCCGGCCTCGCCGACCACGTCGTCGCCGGCGAGGCGGAGTACATCTGGCCGCAGTTCTGCGCCGACCTCGCGCGCGGCGCGCCGCAGGCGTTGTATCGCGAAACCGGCAACGTCGCGCTCGAGGATTCGCCCGTGCCGCGCTTCGATCTGCTGAAGCTCCCGGCCTATTCCACCGCGAGCCTGCAGCTCTCGCGCGGCTGCCCGTTCAACTGCGAGTTCTGCGACATCATCGTCATGTTCGGGCGCAAGCCGCGCTACAAGGCGCCGGCGCAAATCGAGCGCGAGCTCGACAGCCTGCGCCAACTGGGCGCGCGCAAGGTGTTCTTCGTCGACGACAACTTCATCGGCAACAAGGCGAAGGCGCGCGAGACGCTGGACGTGCTCGCCGCCTACCAGGACCGGCACGGGCGGCGCATGCGCTTCGGCACGGAAGCCTCGCTCAACCTTTCCCAGGACCCCGCGCTGCTCGCGCAGTTCCGCGCCGCGGGCTTCGAATGGGCCTTCCTCGGGCTGGAAACGCCGGACCCGCAGACGCTGCGCGAGGCGGGCAAGCCGCAGAACACCGCGGGCGACATGCTCGCGGCGGTGCGCCGCATCCATGCCGCGGGCATCGATGTCCTCGGCGGGTTCATCGTCGGCTTCGACCGCGACACGCCGGCGGTGTTCGAGCAGCAGCGCCGCTTCATTCTCGACAGCGGCATCATGGTGGCGATGGTCGGCTTGCTCACGGCGTTGCCGAAAACGCCCCTGTACGAGCGGCTGCGGCGCGAAGGACGCCTGGTCGAAGAAGCAGCGAACAGCGATAACACGCGCGCGCGCACCAACATCGTGCCCAAATCGATGAGCCTCGCGCAGCTGACCACCGGCTACCAGTGGCTGTACGCGCAGCTACTCGCCGACCGCGGCATCGCCGAGCGCATCCGCAACAAGCTCGCGCACTTTGGCGCGCCCGCGCAACTGGTGCGCGAGCGCCCGCTGGAAGCGGCGGGCATCGTGTGGCGGCTGCTGACGCGCGGCATCGCGCGCGGCGGATTCGGGCGCGCGTGGCATTTTCTGCGCAGCCTGCCGCTTGCGCGTCTGCGCCTGCTGCCGCTGGCGGTGAACGACTGGATCTCGGGGCTCGCCATGCGCGACTACGCCGAGCGCCACTTCGGCGTGCCCGCGCGGCGCTCCGCCATGACTCCCGAGCGCGCCCTCGCGCGGCTGCGCCGCTCGCTGCAGGGCTGGCGAAGCCGCGGCGCGGTGCACCTCGCGCTGCACCGGCCAGCGCGCGCCGAGCCGCAGATCGCGGTGCGCATCACCGGGGTGCTCGACCGCGCGCTGGCACGGCGCCTCGCACGCCAGCTGCGCGCCGTGCTGCGGCGCTCGCGCACGCGCATCGTGCTGGCATGCGAGACGCTCGGCGAGCACGCCGAGCTGGAGCGCCTGACGCGCGCTCTCGGCCGCCACGGCGACCGCCTGCTGATCGTGGTCGGCGAGGGCCTGCGCGAATTGCTGCGTTGCGAGCCGCCCTCGCCCGTGCACCAGAGTTGATCCGCGTCAACACCGAGCATTGACGGCGCCCCACCCCGGGGGGCTAGAGTGTCGCCTCCAATAACAATATCTTGGGGTGGAAATCGTGGAAACCACTATAAGTAGGGCCCCTGGGCGGGCCGGGGCCGCGCTGCCAGCGGCGGTGATCAAGCGCGACGGCACGCTCGCGCCGTTCGACGCCGCCAAGATCGCCACCGCGCTCGGGCACGCCGGCGCCGCCACCGGAGAGTTCGGCGAGGCGCAGGCGGGCGCGCTTGCCGCGCAGGCGGTCAAGGTGATCGCGCACCGCTTTGCCGCTGCCACGCCCACCATCGAGAACATCCAGGACGTCGCCGAGCAGGTGCTGATCGCGGCCGACTTCCTTGCCACCGCGCGCGCCTACATCGTCTACCGCGAGCAGCACAAGCGCCTGCGCGCCGACCGGCGCACCGTGGTGGACGTCGCCGCCTCGATGAACGAGTATCTCGAGCGCCAGGACTGGCGCATCAACGCCAACGCCAACCAGGGCTACTCGCTCGGCGGCCTGATCCTCAACGTCGCCGGCAAGGTGACGGCCAACTACTGGCTGTCGCACGTCTATCCGCCAGAAGCGGGACAGGCGCATCGCGAGGGCGACATCCACATCCACGACCTCGACATGCTCGCGGGCTACTGCGCGGGATGGTCGCTGCGCACGCTGCTCGCCGAAGGTCTCAATGGCGTCCCGGGCAAGGTCGAAGCGAGCCCGGCGCGCCACCTGTCGAGCGCCGTCGGCCAGATCGTCAACTTCCTCGGCACGCTGCAGAACGAATGGGCCGGCGCGCAGGCCTTCAGCTCCTTCGACACCTATCTCGCGCCCTACGTGCGCAAGGACCGGCTGTCCTACGCCGAGGTGAAGCAGTCGATCCAGGAACTGGTCTACAACCTGAACGTGCCCTCGCGCTGGGGCACGCAGACGCCCTTCACCAACCTCACCTTCGACTGGACCTGCCCGGAAGACCTGAAGGCGCAGGTGCCGGTGATCGGCGGCGAGGACATGGCGTTCACATACGGCGATCTCGCTGCGGAAATGCAGATGATCAACCGCGCCTACATCGAGGTGATGACGGCGGGCGACGCCAAGGGGCGCGTATTCACGTTCCCGATCCCGACCTACAACATCACCAAGGGCTTCGACTGGGACGGCCCGCTCACCGCGGAATTGTTTGCGATGACCGCCAAGTACGGGCTGCCGTACTTCCAGAACTTCGTCAACTCGGATCTCGAGCCGCACATGGTGCGCTCGATGTGCTGCCGGCTGCAGCTCGACCTGAGAGAGCTCCTGAAGCGCGGCAACGGCCTGTTCGGCTCGGCCGAGCAGACCGGCTCGGTGGGCGTGGTGACCCTCAATTGCGCGCGCCTGGGCTATCTGCACCGCGGCGACGAAACGGCGCTGCTCGCACGCATCGACGAGCTGCTCGAGATCGGCCGCACCAGCCTCGAAATCAAGCGCAAGGTGATCCAGCGCCACATGGACGCGGGGCTGTTCCCGTACACCAAGCGCTATCTCGGCACGCTGCGCAACCACTTCTCCACGCTCGGCGTCAACGGGCTGAACGAGATGATCCGCAATTTCACCGGCGGCGCGCTCGACATCACCAGCGAGTGGGGACACGCGTTTGCCTGCCGCGTGCTCGACCACGTGCGCGCGCGCATGGTCGAGTTCCAGGAGCAGACCGGGCACCTGTACAACCTGGAGGCGACGCCGGCAGAGGGCACGACCTACCGCTTCGCCCGGGAAGACCGCAAGCGCTATCCCGGCATCCTGCAGGCGGGCACCGAAGAACTGCCGTACTACACCAACTCCTCGCAGCTGCCGGTGGGCTACACCGACGATCCGTTCGAGGCGCTGGAGCGCCAGGAAGAGCTGCAGGCGAAGTACACCGGCGGCACGGTGCTGCACCTTTACATGACCGAACGCGTGAGCTCGCCCGAGGCGTGCAAGGCGCTGGTACGCCGCGCGCTCGAGCGTTTTCGCCTGCCCTACCTCACGGTGACGCCCACGTTCTCGATCTGCCCGGGGCACGGCTACCTCGCGGGCGAGCACGCCACCTGCCCGCAGTGCGCCGCCGCCTGCGAAGTGTGGACGCGCGTCATGGGCTATCACCGCCCGGTGTCCTCCTTCAACAAGGGCAAGCAGGGCGAGTTCGGCGAGCGCCGCTTCTTCGAGGAGGAGAAATGCTCCGCGTCGGCGGCCTGACGCGGCTCTCAGCGAGCGACTACCCGGGAAAGCTCGCCGCGGTGGTGTTCTGCCAGGGCTGCGCCTGGCGCTGCGGCTACTGCCACAACCCGGAGCTGCAGCCGGCGCGCGGCAAGGCGGAACTGCCTTGGACGCGGGTCGTTTCGTTCCTTGAGCGTCGCCGCGGACTGCTCGACGCCGTGGTATTCAGCGGCGGCGAGCCGACGCTGCAGGCCTCGCTGCGCGAAGCCATGCAGGAAGTCAAGGCGATGGGCTTCCTGGTCGGCCTGCACACCGCGGGGATGGTGCCGCGGCGCCTGGCCGAGGTGCTGCCGCTCGTGGACTGGGTCGGGATGGACGTGAAGGCGCCCTTCGAGGAGCACGAGCGGGTGACCGGTGCGCGCGGCAGCGCCCGCCGCGCGCGCGCGAGCCTGCGGCTGCTGCGCGCCAGCGGCGTCGCCTGCGAGTTGCACACCGTCAGTCGAGCAGGTAGCGCACCAGGTCGCGCACCGGCCTGATTTCGGCGCCGAAAGGCACCGGCTCGGAGCCGCGAAAAAACAGCCCGCGGTCGACGTCGCCGCGCAGCGCGGCGGCGAGGTGATGGTCGATGCAGAACTGCCCCGCCTGCGGCAGCCCGTCGCGCAGGCCGCAGTGCGCGAGGCAATCCCAGGCAAGGGTGCACCGCCGTTGCTTGGCGCGTCTTCTGAGTTGCGGCAATTTGTCGAGATAGGTGGCAAGCCAGGGCGTGCGCACCGCGCGCGCCGGCAGGCCGGCGACGCTCATGAACACCACGATGTCCTCGTCGCGCGCGCCGGCGAGCACGCGCTTGAAATTCGGATGCGCGTCGCACTCCTCGGTCACCGCGAACGGCGTTCCGACCTGGACCGCGGCCGCTCCAGCGGCGAGCGCGGCGCGCGCGCGTTGCGGCGAATTGATGCCGCCGGCCGCGATCAGCGGCACGCGCTCGGCGTCCACGCCAGCGTCGTGCAGCGCGGCGCGGATCTCGGGCAGCACGCGCTCGAAGTCGAAGCGCGGGTCGGCGACTTCCCCCAGGCTCATGGCGCCCAGATGTCCACCGGCATAGCGCGGGTGCTCCACCACGATCGCGTCCGGGACGCGATCCTTGCGCAACCAGCGGCGCGTGATCAGCGACGCGGCGCGCGCCTCCGACACGATCGGTACCAGCGCCACGCGCGGCCAGTCGCGCGCGAGCTCGGGCAGGTCGAGTGCGAGTCCCGCGCCGGCGACGATGGCGTCGGCCCCGGCGGCGCAGGCAGTGCGCACGTAGTCGGGATACTGGGTCACCGCGCGCATCACGTTGACCGCGATCGCGCCGCGGCCACCGCTCGCCTCGCGCGCGGCGCCGATCTCGCGCTCGAGCGCGGTCAGGTTCGCCTGCTCGATGGCCTGCTTGTCGCGCGAGCGCCCGGTAGCCTGCATCAGGTCGGGATGCAGGCGGCGCAGGTCGACGCTCGAGATGGTGCCGACGCAGCCTTCGCGCGCCACCGCGGCAGCCAGTCGGTTCGCCGATACCCCGACGCCCATGCCGCCCTGCACCAGGGGCCGCCCTTCCTTGCCGCCGAGCCGCAGGTTCGTCATTGCACCGACAACGCGCACGACGCCGCGCCGAACCAGGCGAGACTTGCGCGCAACCGCACCACTTCGCCGACGATGAGCAGGGCGGGCGGTTTCACGGTCGCGGCGGCGGCAGCCGCGGGCAGCGTGGCGAGCGTGCCCTCGATCACCCTTTGCTCGGGCAGGGTCGCTTTCTCCACCAGCGCTGCCGGCAGGTCCGGCGCCAAGCCGTGTTCGACCAGGCCCTGGCAGATCGTCTCGAGGCCGCCCACCCCCATGTACACGGCGACGGTCTGCTGCGGGCGCGCGATCGCGCGCCAGTCGAGGTGCACCGCGCCCTTCTTCAGGTGCCCGGTGACGAAGACGCAGGACTGCGCGTAGTCGCGGTGCGTGAGCGGGATGCCGGCGTAGGCGGCAGCACCCGCGGCCGCGGTCACGCCCGGCACCACTTCGAAGCGGATGCCCTGCGCGGCGAGCGCTTCGATTTCCTCGCCGCCGCGCCCGAAGATGAACGGATCGCCGCCTTTCAGGCGCACAACGCGCTTGCCCGCGCGCGCCAGGCGCACCATCAGGGCATTGATTTCGTCCTGGCCGAGGGCATGGTTGTCGTGCTCCTTGCCCACGTAGATGCGCTCGGCGTCGCGCCGTGCCAGGTCGACGAGCGCCGGCGCCACCAAGTGGTCGTACAGCACGACGTTCGCCCGCTGCATGACGCGCAGCGCGCGCAACGTGAGCAGCTCCGGGTCGCCGGGCCCGGCACCGACGAGGCTGACGAATCCATCCGGCGCGCCGCCGGCCGCCTCGCCGGCCAGGGTCTGCTCGAGCCGGCGCGTCGCCGCGTCCTCGGCCCCGGCGAGCATGAGCTCGGCGACGGGGCCGTCCATCACCTCTTCCCAGAAACGCCGGCGCGCCTCGGGATCGGGATAGCGGCGCCTGGAGGCGGCGCGAAAGCGCCCGCCGAGCGCCGAGAGCCGACCAAAGGCAAACGGCACCGCCGCTTCGATCAGCGTGCGGAGCTTGCGCACGAGCACCGGCGAGGTGCCGGCGCTCGAAATCGCGATCTGCAGGGGCGGCCGGTCCACGACCGAGGGCATGATGAAGCTCGAGCGCTTGGCGTCGTCGGCGACGTTCACCGGAATGCGCAGCGCACGCGCCGCGGCCGATACCGCCTCGTTCACCGCCGGATCGTCGGTGGCGGCGATGACGATCTCGGCGCCCACCAGGTCGCCCGGGGCGAAGCGCTTCGCCTCGTGGCGCACGGCGCCGAGTAGCGTCAGCTCGCTCAGGCGCGCACAGAGCTCAGGCGCCACGACCGTCACGCGCACGCGGGAGCGCAGCAGCGCCTCGGCCTTCAGCACGGCGACCGGGCCGCCGCCCACCACCACGCCGGGCTTGCCGTTCAGATCTAGAAAGGCGGCGAAGTAGGCGCGGTCCGCAGGCGGCACGATGCTCATCGCCCTGACTCTATGGGCCTTGCGGGCCGCGGCATTGATCTAGGTTAAGTCTCGTGCGCCACCCTGCGGCACTCTTGCGGCATGCGCCGGATGCCAATCGTGCTTGCGCTCGCCGCGGCTTTCACGGCGGCGGCGGCCGATCCCGCGCCCGCGCGCCGCAGCGAATTGCTGCACCTCGTGCGCCAGGATTGCGGCGCGTGCCATGGTCTTACTTTGAAAGGCGGCCTCGGGCCCTCGCTCGAACCGGCGGCGCTCGCCGAAAAGGACGCGGAGCAGTTGCGCTTGGTCATCCTGTACGGCCGGCGCGGCACGCCGATGCCGCCGTGGAGCCCGTACCTCTCGGATGCCGAAGCGCGCTGGATCGTCGAGCAGCTGAAGACCGGGCTGCCGCAATGAGGCCACTGGCCGCCGCCGTGCTGTCGCTCGCACTGGCGGCGTGCGCTTCGCCGGCGATTCGCGGCACCGGCGACCTCGGCCTGGTGGTCGAGCGCGCCTCCGGGCGCGTCATGCTCATCGAGACCACCGGCCGCACCGCCTTCGCGCGCGTTGCGGGCCTGGGCGATCTGTCGCACGCCTCGGCGGTGTTCTCGCGCGACGGCCGCTATGCCTATGTCTTCGGGCGCGATGGCGGCCTCTCCAAAGTGGATCTGCTGCGCGCGCGCATCGAGCGCCGCGTGATCCAGGCGGGCAACTCCATCGGCGGCGCCATCTCGCAGGATGGACGCCTGGTGGCGGTCGCCAACTACACCCCCGGCGGCATCCGCATTTTCGATGCGCGCACGCTCGAGCCGCTGTCCGAAGTGCGCACCGGCGCCAAGGTGGTCGGCATCGCCGACGCGCCCGGCAACCGCTTCGTCTTCAGTCTGTTCGAGGCGGGCGAGATCTGGATCGTCGACGCCACCGACCCGCGCCGCCCCGGCGTGCAGAAGATCAGCGGCGTCGGCAAGCAGCCGTACGACGGCTTCATCACGCCCAACGGCCGGCACTACATCGCCGGACTGTTCGGCGAGGATGGCCTCGCGCTCGTCGACCTCTGGTCGCCGCAAGCCGGGGCGCGGCGCATCCTCGACGGCTACGGCCGCGGCGAGGAGCCGCTCCCCGTGTACAAGATGCCGCACCTGCGCGGCTGGGCGGTCGCCGGGCGCTACATCTTCCTGCCGGCGGTCGGCCGCCACGAGGTGCTGGTGCTCGATAGCGTCACCTGGACCGAAGCGGGGCGCATCGCGGTGCACGGCCAGCCGGTGTTCGCGGTGGCGCAGCCGGGCGGCCGACGCGTGTGGGTAAACTTCGCCTTCCCGCGCAACGACGTGGTGCAGGTCATCGACGTGGCGGCGATGCAGGTGGTGAAAGAGCTGCGCCCCGGGCGCGCGGTGCTGCACATGGAATTCACGCCGCGCGGCGAGCAGGTCTGGATTTCGTCGCGCGACGACGGCGCGGTGCTGGTGTACGACACCGCCACCTATGCCGAGCTGGCGCGGCTGCCGGCCGAGAGCCCGAGCGGCATCTTCCTCACCTCGCGCGGCGCGATGACCGGATTGTGAGATGCTCGACGCGAACGGCTTCAGCCTCCTCAACGCCTGGCAGCGCGGCTTCCCGCTGGTGCCGCGGCCCTACGCCGAGATCGCGAAATCCAGCGCGCTGGACGAGGACGGGGTGATCGCCGGGTTCGGGCAGTTGCAGTCGCAGGGACTCATCGACCGCATCGCTCCCGTGTTCCGCCCCAACATGGTCGGCGCGAGCACGCTCGCAGCCATGGCGGTGCCGGCCGAACGGCTGGACACCGTCGCCCTGCAGGTGAGCAGCCACGCAGGGGTGAACCACAACTACGAGCGCGAAGGCGATCACAACCTCTGGTTCGTGGCTACAGCGCCCTCGGCTGCGGCGCTGCAGGACCTGCTATCGCGCATCGAGCGCGAGACCGGGCTCAAGGTGCTGGGGCTGCCGCTGATCGAGGAATTCCACATCGATCTGGGCTTCGATCTGCAGGACCATTCGGTGCCGCGCGCAGCGCCGCAGGGGCCGCTGGTGCCATTGAGCGGGCCGGAGCAGCGCCTGGCCGCCCGGCTCGCGGCGGGACTGCCGCTCACGCCACGCCCGTTCGCCGCCTTCGAACTGCCCGAGGCACTGGTGATCGGCGCGCTCGAGCGCTGGCTCGCTGCCGGGGTGGTACGCCGCATCGGCGCGGTGGTCCGGCATCGCCCGCTCGGCTACGAAGCGAACGCCATGGTGGTGTGGGATGTGCCTGACGAACACGTGGGCGATGCCGGCCGCCGGCTCGCCGCGGATGCGGCGGTGACCCTGTGCTACCGGCGCGCGCGCGCGCTGCCCGACTGGCCGTACAACCTGTACTGCATGGTGCATGGACGCGAGCGGGCGCGCGTGACGCAGGTGATCGAGCGCCTGCGCGCGCAGCACGAGCTCGCGGCGGTGCCGCACGCGGTGTTGTTCAGCAAGCGCTGCTACAGCCAGCGGGCCGCGCATTATGGATGAGCTGGAGCGCGCGATCGTCAACCGCCTGCAAGGCGGCTTTCCGCTGTGCGCGCGGCCGTTCGCGGCCGCGGCGCGGGAGCTGGGCGCAGACGAGGCCACGCTGATCGCGACGCTGCAAGGCATGCTCGATGCGGGCACGCTCACGCGCTTTGGCCCGATGTACGACGCCGAGCGCCTAGGAGGCGCGTTCACGCTGTGCGCGATGAGCGTGCCGGCCGCGGATTTCGAGCGCGTCGCCGCGCTGGTGAACGCGCACCCGGAGGTGGCGCACAATTACGAGCGCGCGCACCGGCTCAACATGTGGTTCGTACTCGCCACCGCCTCGCGCGCGCAGATCGCGCCGGTGATCGCCGCCATCGAGGCCGAGACCGGCTGCACGGTGCTCGACCTGCCGCGCGACCAGGAGTATTTCGTGGAGTTGAGGCTTCCCGCGTGAACGCGCTGGACGAACGGATCGTGCGCGCCACCCAGGCCGGGCTGCCGCTCACCGCCGAGCCCTGGCTCGCGGTCGCCGCCGCGGTCGGCATTTCGCAGGAGGAATTGTTCGCGCGGCTCGAGGCGATGCTCGCCGATGGCCGCCTGCGGCGCATCGGCGCGGTGCCCAACCACTACGCGCTCGGCTACACGGCGAATGCCATGTCGGTATGGGACGTCGCCGACGAAGCCGTGGACGCGCTGGGCGCCGAGGTCGGCGCCCTGCCCTTCGTCAGCCACTGCTACCGCCGGCCGCGCCGGCTGCCGCAGTGGCCGTACAACCTGTTCGCCATGGTGCACGGCCGCAGCAGGGCCGAGACCGGGGCACACATCGCCGCGATCGGCGAGCTGCTCGCGCCGGCGCTGCGCGCAGGCGACGTCCTGTACAGTACGCGCATCCTGAAGAAGACCGGCCTCAGACTCGCCTGACATGTTCCGCGTTTCCCGCTTCATGCACGAGATCCTGCGCCCCGGCCCGGTGCGCCGCGCCGCGCCCACTGTGCCGGTGGTGATCTGGAA
>JAOTWE010000302.1 GCA_029863065.1 Betaproteobacteria bacterium | reverse complement strand
CGTTGCCGGCGCGACCGGCCAGACGGGCTTGAACAAGATGCTGACCTCGCCGGCAGACGGGTATTCGATCTCGATCTTCATCGCCGATACCCTTGCCCTGCAGATGGACGCGGCGACGAAGTGGAAGATTGCCGACATCGTGCCGGCGGCGGTGATGATCCAGCAGCCCTCGGCCTTCTTTGTCGCGGAGAACAGCCCGCTCAAGACCTGGAATGACGTCGAGGCCGAGGCGAAGAAGCGGCCGCTCAAGGTCGGCGTCACCGGCTTTGGCAGCGCCGACGATCTGCACGTGATCTACTTCAACGGCAAGGGGCTGAAATTGACATCGGTGCCTTTCCCCAAGCCCGCCGAGCGCTACACCGCGATCCTGGGCGGGCACGCGGACTTGCTCTACGAGCAGCTCGGAGACGTGAAGAGCTTCCTCGACGGCAAGCAGATGCGCCCGATCGTCGTCTTCGCCGATCAGCGGTTCCCGGCTTTCAAGGACACGCCGACCGGCAAGGAGCTGGGGCACCAAATCCAGATCAGCCAGTTTCGCGCGATCGTGTTGAAGGTCGGCACGGAGCCGAGCCGCGTCAAGGCGGTATCCGAGGCACTCGCCAAGGTCGCGAGCTCGGCTGACTACAAGGCGTGGCTGAATGACCTCTACGCCGAGGACAACAGCTTCGTGCCCGCCGACAATGCGGTCGCCTTCATGAAGCAGGAGCTCGACACGATGCGCAAGTACGGCCCCAAGAAATGATCTGATTCCTTCCGCAGCCAGAGGCGGCGCGCACTCCGACAGCGCCGCCTCCGCGCGCGCGGAGCCCGGCAAACGCCCCCTTGCCACCATGGCTATCGACACCCGCCTTGTCAGGTCACTTCCCTACGCCGTTGCCGGGGCTGCCGCCGGCTACCTTTCCTACCTCGCCGCCAGCTTTCAGTACCATGCGCGCGTCGGCACCCTCGGCCCCGAGTTCTGGCCGATAGCGATCCTCGCGCTGACGATCGTGGTGTGCGCATGGCAGGTGGGGAAGATTTTCGTCATGGGCGCTGCAGCGCACGAGGCGGGCGGCATGCTGGAGGAGTTTGCCGACGAATCGGAGACGGACGCGGCCCGTGGGGAACAGCATCACTGGCGGCTTGTCGCCGGCATGGCCGCAACGCTTGCCTACGTAGCGCTGGTGCAGAAGTTGGGCTTCTTCCTCGCCACCATTGCCTACCTCGTCGCGTTCCTGGCGCTGGGCGGCTACCGCCGTTGGGGCATCATCGCCGCGATGAGCGTCATCGGCGCGCTCGTGCTGATGTTCATCTTCATGAAGCTGGTCTACGTCTCGCTGCCGATCGGGGTCGCGCCCTTCGACCAGGTAACGTTCCTGCTCATGGCGCTGATGGGCGTGCGCTGAGGCGGTTCACGTGGAAGGCATATTCCATCAGCTCCTCGTCGGCTTCGGTCACGTGTTCCAGCCGGTCAATTTTCTGGTGCTGGTGATCGGCATCGTGCTGGGCCTGCTGGTGGCAGTGCTGCCGGGACTCACACTGGTGATGGGCGTTGTGCTCGCTCTGCCCTTCACCTACAGCATGAACGTCATTCCGGCGATCATCCTGCTCACGGCGATGTACGTCTCGGGCACCTATGCCGGCGCGTGGACCTCGATCCTGTTCCGCGTGCCGGGTGAGCCAATCGATGTGCCGCTCCTGTGGGACGGCTACCCGATGGCGCGCAGGGGGGAGGCCGCGTACGCCCTGGGCTGGACACTGGTCTCGGCGCTTGTGGGCGGGCTCTTCGCCGCGATTGTCATGGTGCTGCTCGCGCAGCCGATCGCCAAGATCGCGCTCACTTTTTCAACGCCCGAGTACTTTGCCATTCTTTTCTTTGGGCTCGCGAGCGTGGTCTCGCTCGGCGGCAGTTCGCTCGCCAATGCGCTGATCAGTCTGTTCGCGGGGCTCCTGATCGCCACCGTCGGCGTGGACGACACCTATGGCGCGCACCGTTTCACCTTCGGCGTGCCGCTGCTCGCCGACGGCATCGACTACCTGGTCGTCATGGTGGGCGCCTACGGTCTCGGGGAAGTCTTCATTCGCATGGAGCACGGATTCAAGTCGCCGCAACTGGAAGCGGTCGGCAACATCCGTACCCGCTTGCCGCGCTGGAAGGAAATCATGGCCGCCAAGGCGACCTTCGCGCGCGGCAGCGCGACCGGTGTCATCGTCGGTCTCGTCCCGGGGGCCGGCGCGACGGTCGCCTCGTTTCTCTCCTACGGCATCGAGGGCCAGTACGGCCGGCGCCGTGACAAGATGGGCACCGGCATCGCTGAGGGCATCATCGCGCCGCAGACCGCCGCCACATCCTCGGTCGGCGGGGCGATTATCCCGCTGGTGACCATGGGCATTCCCGGCAGCGGCGCCACTGCGATCATCCTCGGCGCGTTCCTGCTGCACGGGCTGCAGCCAGGCCCGCAGGTGTTCCAGACCTCGAGCCACATCGTCTACTCGATGTTCGCATCGGTCTTTGTCGGCATCCTCGTCATGTGCCTCATCGGCTACTTCGCGACCAAGTTCCTGGTGAAGGTGCTTGAGCTGCCCGAAGTCATCGTCTCGGCCTACGTCGTCATGTGCTGCTTGCTGGGGGCGTTCGCCGCGCGCAACAACATCACCGACGTCTGGCTAATGGTGATCTTCGGCATCGTCGGCTACCTGTTCGAGCGCTTTCGCTTCCCGATCACGCCGCTCGTGCTGGGCGTCATCCTCGGGCCGCTGGCCGAATCCGCGTTCATGACAACCATGATCAGCTACAGCAACGACTGGACGATATTCTTTACCCGGCCGGTGAGCGGCCCGGTGATGGCGATCGCCATCATTACCCTGATCTATCCGGTGTTCCGGCAGCTGCGCCGGCGGATGAAAAACGCGTAGAGGATCCCCGGCCGGCTGGGAGCCGCAGGACGCGACGAGCAG
>JAOTWE010000301.1 GCA_029863065.1 Betaproteobacteria bacterium | reverse complement strand
AGCCGGCACGCAGGCGCTCTGGGACCGGCTGCGCGCGGCCGCGCTGGTCGAAGGGGACATGCCGCCGGCCGCCGCCGCGCGCGCGCCATGGTACGTGCGCGTCATGCTCGGCGTCGCCGGCTGGATCGGGGCGCTGTTCATGCTCGGCTTTCTCGCCGTCGGCCTCGATTTCGCGATCAAGAACCCGCCGGTCGCCTTCTTCACGGGCGCGGTGGTGTGCGCGGGCGCGGCGATCCTGTTCCGCGCCAACCCGCACGGCGACTTCACCAGCCAGTTCGGATTTGCCGTGAGCCTGGCGGGCCAGGCGCTGATGGTCTACGCCCTGGCGAGGCTGTTCGAGCGTTCCTTCGGCGCTGCGGCGCTCGCCATCGCGCTGCAGCAGGCGCTGCTATTCGTGCTGGTGCCCAATTTTATCCACCGTGTCTGGACGTCATGGACGGCCGCCTACGCCGCGGTCTTCGCGCTCGGCAACGCCGGGCTGCAGGCGTTCGCGCCCGCCGCGGTGACCTTTGCGTTCCTGTGGCCGTGGCTCGCGGAGTTCGACCATCCGCGCCGCGGCGAGCTGCTGCGCGCTGCCGGCTACGGCTTCGCGCTCGCGGCGGTGCAGACGGCGGTCATGCACGGATCGCTTTGGTCGGCAGTGCTGATGGGACCCGGCGGGCGGCAGGCGCTCGGCGGCGCCGCCCTGCCGTGGATCGGAAACTTCGCCGCCGGCCTGGTGCTCATCTGGGCGGTGCTGCGGCTGCTCAGGCGCGAGGGCGTCGGGCTCGCCGAAGGCCACGGGCGCATCGCGCTGGCCGGCGCCCTGTTCCTCGCCCTCGTCTCCCTGAAGGCGCCGGGCGTCGGGCCCGCCGCCGCGATCCTCGTCGTCGGCTTCGCCAACGGCAACCGCGTGCTCGCCGGCCTCGGCATCTTCGCGCTGCTCGGCTACCTCTCGCATTACTACTACGTGCTGCATGCGACGCTGCTGGAGAAATCGGCGCTGCTCGCCGCCGCCGGGCTCGCGCTGCTCGCGGCGCGCTTTGCGCTGCGGCGCTGGTGGCCCGCGCAGACGGAGGCACCGCATGCGTAAGGCGCTCGCGATCCTCGCCGGCCTCGCCGTGCTCGGCGCGGCGAACTGGACCATCTATGAGCGCGAGCGGCACCTCGCGCAGGGCGCGGTCGTGCTCCTCGAGCTGGCGCCGCTCGACCCGCGCTCGCTGATGCAAGGCGATTACATGGCGCTGCGCTTCAAGGTCGAAGTCGACGCCTTCGGGAGCACGCGCAAGGAAGACCTGGCCGACGGGCGCATCGTCGTGCGACAGGACGAGCGCGGCGTCGCCGCCTTCGTGCGCCGCGATGCCGGCGAACCCCTGGCGGCGAACGAGCTGCGGCTGCGCTACCGCGTGCGCGCCGGCAGGGTCAAGTTCGCGACCAACGCGTTCTTCTTCCAGGAGGGGCACGCGCGGCGCTACGAGCGCGCGCGCTACGGCGAGTTCCGCGCGTCGCCCTCCGGCGAGCTGCTGCTCACCCATCTGCGCGGCGAGGACCTGGAACGGCTCGGGCCGCGCTGACCGGCAAGCGCTATACTCCCAGCCATCTCAAAGGGAGATAGAGACTCAGTATGGCGCGCACCGGCAAGGCGGTGATCTGCCGCGAACTGAATAAGCCCGTGGTGGTGGAGCCGGTGAGCGTCGACGCGCCCAAGCGCGGCGAGGTGACGGTGAAGATCGCCGCCTGCGGCGTGTGCCACTCCGACCTCTCGGCCACCAACGGCACCATCGCGCTGCCGCCGCCGCTCGTGCTCGGGCACGAGGCCGCGGGCGAGGTGATCGAGGTGGGCGAGGGCGTGACGGGCCTCGCCGTCGGCGACCACGTCGTGTCCTCGTTCATCTACATGTGCGGCAGGTGCCGGTTCTGCGCCGCCGGCCGCCCGGTGCTGTGCATCGAGCAGGGCAAGGCGCTCACCACGCCGCCCGAAGGCACGCCGCGCGTGAAGGATGCCGCGGGCAAGCCGCTCGGCATCTTCTCGGGCTGCGGGGTGATGGCGGAGTACGCCACGCTGTCGGTGGACAACCTCGTCAGGATCGATCCCAAGATCCCGCTCGATCGCGCGGCGCTGGTCGGCTGCGCCGTGACCACCGGCGTGGGCGCGGTGTTCAACACGGCGAAGGTCGAGCCGGGCAGCAGCGTCGCCGTGTTCGGCTGCGGCGGCGTCGGGCTCAACGTGGTGCAGGGCGCGGCGATCGCCGGCGCCGAGCGCATCATCGCCATCGACACCCTGCCGGAGAAGCTCGAGATGGCGAAGCGCTTCGGCGCCACCGACACGGTCCTCGCCAAGCCGGGCGAGGACACGGCCAAGGCGCTGAAGAAGATGACCGGGGGCGGCCCCGACTACGCCTTCGAGTGCGTGGGCGCGGGCGTGCTGGCCGAAACCGCCTACCGCGCGATCCGGCGCGGCGGCAAAGCGGTGATCGTCGGCGTGGCGCGGCCGACCGAGTCCACCGCCTTCAAGCCGATGACCATGGTGTTCGAGGAGAAGACCCTGCAGGGCAGCTACTTCGGCTCCTCGGTGCCGCGCATCGATTTTCCGAAGATGCTGCAGCTCTACATGGCGGGGCGCCTCAAGCTCGACGAGCTGATCACGCACCGCTACAAGATCGACGAGGCGCCGCAGGCGTTCGCCGACCTCGAATCCGGCCGTAACGCGCGGGGCGTGATCGTCTTCTGATGGCATCGATCGTCGCCGCGCGCCGCGGCCGCATCCTGGTGGTGGACGACCAGCGCGCGAACGTCGAGATGCTGGCCGAACTGCTGCGCTCGCGCGGCTACCTCGTCGACGGCGCCTACGACGGCGAGTCGGCGCTGGCGAAGATCGCCGAGATGAAGCCCGACCTCGTCATCTCCGACATCCGCATGCCGGGCGTGGACGGCTACGAGCTCACGCAGCGCCTGCGCGGC
>JAOTWE010000225.1 GCA_029863065.1 Betaproteobacteria bacterium | reverse complement strand
AGCGGCGCAGGGTGCCGTGGCACAGGTCGAGAACGGCGCCGCGCGCGGCGGCATCGTCGAGACTGCGTCCCGCCGCAACGCGCGCAAGCGCACGCGCGGCCTCGGCGAGGGCCGGCGCAAGATCCGCCATGCGCTTCATTGCAGCCGCTCGCCGGGGGCGATCGCGCAACCACGCAGGAATTCGGCGGCGGCAAGCCGCTTGCCCCCGGCGCGCTGCAACTCGGTGACCAGCAACGCCTGTTCGCCGCAGGCGACGAGCACACCTTCGTCGCCTGCGGCGAGCACCGTTCCGGCTACACCGTGGGCCGCGCGTATCTGTGCTCGCCATAGCTTGAGCGACTCGCCGCCCCGCCTGGCTACGGCGCCGGGCGCAGGCCGCAGCGCGCGTACCTGGCGTTCGATTTCTGCCGCCGGCCGCCGCCAGTCGATATCCGCCTCGCGCTTATCGATCTTTCGCGCGTAGGTAACGCCAGCTGCCGGCTGCGGCGCGGCGTGGGCATGCCCGGCGGCCGCGTCGCCGAGCGCTGCGACGATCATGCGCGCGCCCAGCAGGGCGAGCTTGTCGTGCAGCGTCTGCGCATCGTCCTCCGGCGAGATGGCGATGCGCTCCTGCATGAGCATCGGCCCGGTATCGAGGCCCGCATCCATGCGCATGATGGTGATTCCGGTCTCCTGATCGCCGGCAAGCAGGGCACGCTGGATCGGTGCCGCGCCACGCCAGCGCGGCAGCAGCGAGGCGTGGATGTTGAGCGCGCCCCCGGGCGCCGCGTCGAGCACCGGCGGCGGCAGCAGAAGGCCGTACGCCGCCACGACGAGAAACTCGGGACGCGCAGCGGCGATGCGCGCCTGCGTTGACGCATCGCGAAGCGTATCGGGCTGGAATACCTCGAGACCGCGCGCATCCGCCAGTTGCTTGACCGGACTCTGGCCAGGGCGCATGCCGCGCCCGGCGGGGCGATCGGGTTGCGTGAGAACCAGCGCCAATGTGTGACCCGCATCGAGCAGCGCAGCGAGCGCGCGCTCTGCGAATGCCGGGGTACCCGCGAAGACGAGGCGCAGGAAAGTGCTAGCTGAGCGAGAAAGAGCGCCTCAGGCGCTCTTGCGCAGCTGCTTGGCGAGCTTGGCGCGCACGCGCTGCTGCTTGAGCTGCGAAAGGTATTCCACGAACACCTTGCCCGTAAGGTGATCCATCTCGTGCTGGATGCACACCGCGAGCAGGCCCTGCGCCTCGAGCGTGAAGGGTTTGCCGTTCTGGTCGTAGGCGCGCACTTTGACGCGCTCCGCGCGCTCGACGATGTCGTAGACCCCCGGAACCGAAAGGCATCCCTCCTCGATGTCGGAGACCCCCGAGGCGTCGACGATCTCGGGATTGACCAGCACCACCAGAGAATCGTGACGTTCCGAAACATCGATGACAATGATCTGCTTGTGCATGTCCACTTGCGAAGCCGCAAGGCCGATGCCGGGCGCGGCGTACATGGTGTCGGCCAGGTCGCGCACCAGCTTCTTCAGCGACTCGTCGAACACGGTGACTGGGGCGGCCGTCTTGTGCAGCCGGGCGTCGGGGTAGCGCAGGATATTCAGCAGGGCCATCTGGAGGGTAAATAGCGTTGCAAATTGAATAAATTACATGCAGAATCTAAGGCACCGGATAAACAGTTTGTGGTTTGTGCTACATTTGGATCGCAAAGGGGCATTTCAAGCCAGCCCGGGAACGTGGATAAGGTTCGGGGGCACAATGCACGACCAATTGCGTAAGTCTATCACAGCGCTCATTATTGTTCTGGGCGTCCTGGCCACCGGTGCCGCGCCGGCGCAGATCCCGCAGACCCCGATCGCCTTCAAAACCGACGCCCCGGATCGCTACGTCGTGGTGCGCGGCGACACCTTGTGGGGAATCTCGGAACGCTTCACGGATTCGCCGTGGCGATGGCCGGAAATCTGGAATTTCAATCGCGAGCAGATCAGGAACCCGCATTGGATCTTCCCGGGCGATGTGATCGTGCTCGATCGGGTCAGCGGCACGCTGTCCATAGCGGGGGCGGACGGAAAGCCGGGCGCGCAGCGCGCCCCGGGCGACGGAACTGGCGGCACGGCAGGCCGTCCGGGCCTTGACGCCGGAAGTGCCGTCGGCACGGTCAAGCTCTCGCCGCGTTTGCGCGCCGAATCTACGGCGCGCGATGCGATTCCGAGTATCCCGCCGAGCGCCATCGAGCCGTTCCTGTCGCGCCCGCTTGTCATCGAACCCGACGGGCTCGACAACGCGCCGACCATCATCGCCACCGAAGAAAACCGCGTCATCATCGAGGCCGGGAACCAGGCCTACGTCCGCGGCATGGGGGATTCGAAGGAAGAAAACTGGTTCATCTACCGCCGCGGCAAGGTCCTGGTTGATCCCGATACGGACGTTACCCTCGGCTACGAGGCCATCTATCTCGGCACAGCGCGCGTCACGCGCGCCGGCGACCCAGCCACCGTACGGCTCACTACGGTGACTCAGGAGGTTGGCGCCGGCGACAAGCTGCTGCCGGTGGGCGTGCCCGAAGTGCCCAAGTACGCGCCACATGCGCCGGCGGTCTTCATGCAGGGGCGCGTGATGGGCATCTACGGTGGACTGGGCAAAGTCGGCGAGGCAGGCCCACAACAGATCATCACCTTGAATCGCGGCCGCGCCGACGGCGTCGAAGTCGGACATGTGTTCGCGCTGTACCGGCCCGGTCCCCTGATCGCCGATGCCTCGGCCAACACCGGTGGCAAGCCTGCAACGTTCAAACTGCCGGACGAACGCTACGGCCTCGCCTTTGTGTTCCGGATCTACGACAGAGTCTCCTACGCGCTGGTGATGCGTATCTCCAGGCCCGTCAATCCGCTGGATGTCGTGCAGACGCCCTGACAAGGCGCCTGGCATGATGCGCCTGCCGGTCTGCGCGCCGCCGCCGGGATGAGCGACGACCCGGGCTTGGCGAGCTGGCTGCAGCTCACACTCACGCCGGGCCTTGGTGCCGCCGCCATTCGCGGCCTGCTCGCCCAGTTCGGCCTCCCCGAGAACATTTTCGCCGCACCCCGCGAACAGCTGCAGCGCGTCGCCGGGCCGGCCGTCGCTGCGCTGCTGCGCGGTGAGGAGACCGCGGCAGCCGTGCAGCATGCACTGCGCTGGTTGGAAGCGCCTCGCCATGCCGTGGTCACGTTGGCGGACGCGGGCTACCCCAGACTGCTGCTCGAGATTGCCGACCCGCCGCCGCTGCTGTACGCGGTTGGCCGGCTCGAGTTGCTCGGCCGGTCCGCGCTCGCCATCGTCGGCAGCCGAAATGCGACCGCGCAGGGAATACGCAATGCACAACAGTTCGCCCACGCGTTCAGCGCAACCGGGTTGACCATCGTTTCGGGATTGGCAATGGGAATCGATGCCGCGGCGCATGCCGGTGGCCTGGCCGGAGAGGGCTCGACCATTGCGGTTCTGGGCACGGGCGTGGATGTGACCTATCCTCGGCAAAACGCCGCCCTCGCGTCACGCATCGCCGAAACGGGGTTGCTACTGTCGGAGTTCCCGCTTGGCACCGCGGGCGCGGCGCATCATTTCCCGCGCCGCAACCGGCTGATCAGTGGCCTCGCGCAGGGCTGCCTGGTGGTAGAGGCAGCGATCGCGTCCGGTTCGCTGATCACGGCGCGCGCAGCGGCCGAGCAGGGCCGGGAAGTGTTCGCGATCCCGGGGTCGATCCATTCGCCGCTTTCCAAGGGCTGCCACGCGCTCATCAAGCAAGGCGCCAAACTGGTCGAGTCGGCCGAGGACGTTCTTGCCGAACTGACGTCGTTCCGACGCACCGGCTTCGCCAGCACGCACGCCTCGACCCCCGTGCCGGCGGCCGAGGACCCGCTGCTGGCGCACATGGGATTCGACCCGGTGGATATCGATTCGCTTTGCGCGCGCTCCGGGCTGACGGCGGAGCGGGTAAGTGCCGACCTGCTGCGCCTGGAGCTGGGTGGGCGCGTCGCCGCGCTGCCGGGCGGCATGTACCAGCGGCTTAACTGAGGGTCAACCAGGAGAATAACAACATGTTCGACATCCTCGTTTACGTGTTCGAGAACTGCCGGCAGACCGACGTATCGCACGATCCCGATCGGGTGGCGCGCAAATTGTCGGCTGCGGGCTTCGACGACACGGAGATCAGCGCCGCGCTCGCCTGGCTGGCCGGGGTGGTGCGCACGCCGCAACGCTCGCTTGCGCCGCTGCCGGAAAGCGGCAGCGCATTCCGCGCCTTCGCGCCAAAGGAGCTCGCCAAGCTCGATGCCGATTGCCGCGGCTTTCTGCTGTTCCTCGAGCGCTCCGGCATCCTCTCGCCGGCGACCCGCGAGCACGTCATCGAGCGTGCCCTGGCGACCGCCGGCGACACCTTGTCGCTCGAGCAGATCAAGCTGATCGTGCTCATGGTGCTTTGGAACCAGAAGGCGCCGGCGAGCCACCTGGTGGCCGAGGAGCTGCTCTCGGTGCATGGCAATCGCCTGCCCAGCTGAGGTTTGCTGGCGCGCGCGCGTACACGCGCACGCGTAAAAGGACAACGTGCGGTTGAAATAGCGCGAGCTTTGCGGGTATCCTCTGCGGCCTTTCGCGCCGCATGAGCAAAAAACTGATCATCGCCGAGAAACCCTCCGTCGCCGCGGACATCGCGCGGGCGCTGGGTGGCTTCACGCGTAAGGGCGATCACTTCGAGAGCAGCGACTACGTGCTGTCCTCCGCCGTCGGTCACCTGCTCGAGCTGGCGGTGCCCGAAGAATTCGACGTCAAGCGCGGCAAGTGGTCGTTTGCGCATCTACCCCTGATTCCGCCGCGCTTTGAGTTGGCGCCGATCGAACGCGGCGCGGATCGGCTCAACCTGCTGCTCCGATTGCTCAAGCGCAAGGACGTCGACGGCCTGGTCAACGCCTGTGATGCCGGGCGCGAAGGCGAACTGATCTTCCGCTACATCGTGCAGCACGCGCGCGTCAAGAAACCGATTCAGCGCCTGTGGCTGCAGTCGATGACGCCGACGGCGATTCGCGACGGCTTCGAACAGCTGCGCACCGACAAGGAGCTGCTGCCGCTTGCCGACGCCGCCAAGAGCCGCTCCGAAGCCGACTGGTTGGTCGGCATCAACGGCACGCGCGCCATGACCGCGTTCAACTCCAAGGAAGGCGGCTTCTACCTGACGACGGTCGGCCGAGTGCAAACGCCAACGCTCAGCATTCTGGTCGAGCGCGAGGCGCGCATTCGCGAATTCACGCCGCGCGTGAACTTCCCAG
>JAOTWE010000150.1 GCA_029863065.1 Betaproteobacteria bacterium | reverse complement strand
TGAATTCGCGAATGCGCGCCTCGCGATTACTGGGAAGTTCACGCGCGCTTCGGCGCCAAAGGGGGCGAGTACGCCGGCCGCTGGTTCGACCCGGAATTCAAGAAGGACGAGGACGCCGAGCACAAGCCCGAGCGCCTGTGGGGGCAAAGTGCGGCCGATGAGATCGTCGCTGCCTGCAGTGGCAAGCCGGGCAAGGTCGCCGAGGAGACCAAGCCCTCGACGCAGGCGTCACCGCTGCTGTTCGACCTCACCAGCTTGCAGCGTGAAGCGAACGGCCGCTTCGGATTCTCCGCGCGGGGCACCTTGTCCCTCGCGCAGGCGCTCTACGAGCGCCACAAGGTTCTCACCTATCCACGCACGGACTCGCGCGCCTTGCCCGAGGACTACATCGCCACGGTGCGCAAAGCCATGGACATGCTCACCGGCGATCGCGACTACGCTCCGTTCGCCAAGACGGTGCTGAAGAATGGCTGGGTCAAGCCCAATCGCCGCATCTTCGACAACAGCAAGATCTCGGATCACTTCGCCATCATCCCGACCTTGCAGGCGCCGAAGAACCTGAATGACGCCGAGCGCAAGCTCTACGACCTCGTGGTGCGGCGCTTTCTTGCGGTTTTCCACCCCTCGGCGGAGTTCCTGCAGACCACTCGCATAACCGTAGTCGAGCAGCATCGCTTCCGCACCGAGGGCAAAGTGCTGTTGAGTCCGGGCTGGCTCGCGGTGTACGGGCGCACGACGCAGGATGAAAGCGCGAATCTGCCGCCGGTCGCCGCGGGCGAAAAGGTGGCCACGCTGGAGGTTGCCGCCCGCGCCCTGCAGACCAAGCCGCCCGCCCGCTTCAGCGAGGCGACCCTGCTGTCCGCCATGGAAGGTGCCGGCAAGCTGGTGGAAGACGACGAGCTGCGCGCCGCCATGGAAGCCAAGGGCTTGGGCACGCCGGCGACGCGGGCGGCGATCATCGAAGGCCTGATTCGCGAGGAGTACATCCACCGCGATGGGCGCGAGCTGGTGCCGACGCCGAAAGCGTTCTCGCTGATGTTCGCGCTCAAGCATTTCGGCGTCACGGAGATCACTTCGCCCGAACTGACCGGCGACTGGGAATTCAAGCTCAAGCAGATGGAGCACGGCAAGCTCAAGCGCGAAGAGTTCATGGAGCACATTGAGCAGGTGACGCGCGACCTGGTCGAGCGCATCAAGCAAGGCGACATCCCGGATACGGCCTTCGCCACGGTGCCGACGCCCTGCCCCAAATGCGGCGGCACGGTGCAGGAGAACTACCGCAAGTTCCAGTGCCAGAAATGCGACTTTTCCATTTGGAAGGTCACCTCGGGGAGGGAGTGGTCACCCGAGGAAGTCGCCGAGCTCATCACCAAGCGCTACATCGGACCCCTGACCGGCTTTCGCAGCCGCATGGGCAAGCCATTCAGCGCCGGGCTCAAGCTGAACGACGAGTTCCGGCCGGAGTTCGATTTCGGCCAGGGCAGTGCCTCCGGCGAAGGCGAGCCCGCGCCCGATTTTTCCTCGCAGGAGAGCGTCGGTGCCTGTCCTAAGTGCGGCGCGCGCGTCTTCGAGCACGGCGTAGCCTACGTCTGCGAGAAGGCGGTGGGCGCGGAGCGCAGCTGCGACTTCCGCACCGGAAAGATAATCCTGCAGCAGCCGGTGGAGCGCGCGCAGATGCAAAAGCTCCTTGCTACCGGGCGTACCGATCTGCTGGCGCGCTTCATCTCGAAGAAGGGGCGGCCCTTCAAGGCCTTCCTAGCAAAAACGCCCGGCGGCAAGATCGGCTTCGAATTTCAGGCGCGCGCCGCGAAGCCGGGGGCAAAACCGAAGGCGGAGGCACCTCTGGCCGAGGTCAAGCCGTTGGTGAAAAGGCCGGCACCCAGGGCGCCGGCCAAGCCTACACGTCGAGGTTCCGCACGCCGAGCGCGTTCGACTCGATAAAAGCCCGTCGCGGCTCGACTTCGTCGCCCATCAGCTTGGTGAAGATCTCGTCGGCAACGATGCCGTCCTCGATCTGCACCCTGAGCAGGCGCCGCGTACCCGGGTCCATGGTCGTTTCCCATAGCTGCGTCGGGTTCATTTCCCCTAGCCCCTTGTAGCGCTGCAGCACCATGGACTTCTGAACTTCGGCGAGCAGCCAGTGCATGGCCTCGGCGAAGTCCTTAACCGGCTGCTTGCGCTCGCCGCGCTGCACGTACGCGCCCACCCCGATCAGCCCGCGCAGCAGTTCTGCCGAGGACCGGATCTGAGCGTAGTCCCCCGAGTGCACGAATTCGGCATCGATCGCTGTCAGGCGCACATTGCCGTGCCGCGTGCGCTCGATACGCACCTGATGGCGCTCCGTCTTCGGATCGAAATGCGCGTGTACGTGTACGCCATTGCGCGGCATCGCTGCCGCGAGCGCCTCCACCGAGGCCTCGGCCAGGTCACGCCGCGACAGGTCCACTTGCGCGCCGCGCAGCAACGCCTGTAGGGCGTCGCGGTCGATCCAGCGCGACACACGCTCGATCACTGCCTCGGCGAGCAGGTACGACTTGGCCAGTTCGGCCAGCGCTTCGCTGCGGATCGCCTCGCGCTGCGCCGCCGGATACAGTGACGCGTCGACCAGAGCCTGACGCAGCATGAATTCGTTCAGCTCGTGTTCGTCCTTGAGGTAGCGCTCTTCCTTGCCGAGCTTGGACTTGTAGAGCGGCGGCTGCGCGATGTAGATGTGCCCACGCTCCACCAGTTCCGGCATCTGCCGGTAGAAGAAGGTCAGCAGCAGCGTACGAATGTGAGAGCCGTCGACATCGGCGTCCGTCATGATGATGATGCGGTGGTAGCGCAGCTTCTCGGGGTTGTACTCCTCCTTGCCGATGCCGCAGCCGAGCGCCGTGATGAGGGTGGCAATTTCGGCGGATGCCAGCAGCTTGTCGAAGCGCGCCCGCTCGACATTGAGGATCTTGCCTTTCAGCGGCAGGATGGCCTGGAATTTCCGGTCGCGCCCCTGCTTGGCCGAACCGCCCGCGGAGTCGCCCTCTACCAGGTACAGTTCGCATTGCGCCGGGTCCTTTTCCTGGCAGTCGGCCAGCTTGCCGGGCAGTCCCATGCCGTCGAGCACGCCCTTGCGCCGCGTCATCTCGCGCGCCTTGCGCGCGGCTTCCCGCGCCCGCGCCGCGTCGACGATCTTTGAGGTGATGATGCGCGCGTCGTTCGGCCGTTCGTCGAGGAATTGGCGCAGCTTCTCGGCAACGACTTCCTCGACCGCCGGGCGCACCTCCGAGGACACCAGTTTCTCCTTGGTCTGCGACGAGAATTTCGGCTCCGGCACCTTGCACGACAACACGCACGCCAACCCCTCGCGCATGTCGTCGCCGGTGGTCTCGACCTTGGCCTTTTTCGCCAAGTCGCTTTCCTCGATGTATTTGTTGAGCACGCGCGTCATCGCCGCGCGCAGGCCCGTGAGGTGCGTGCCGCCGTCCTTCTGTGGGATGTTGTTGGTGAAGCAGATAACGTTTTCCTGGTAGGAATCGTTCCACTGCATGGCGACGTCGACGCTGATGCCGTCTTTCTCTCCCTGCGCGTTGAACACATTGGGATGCAGCACGGTCTTCGCGCGGTTCATGTATTCGACGAAGCCCTTGACGCCGCCGACGAAGGCGAAGTTCTCCTCCTTGCCGGCGCGCTGGTCGACAAGGACAATGCGCACGCCGTTGTTGAGGAACGAGAGCTCCCGCAGCCGGCGCGCAAGAATGTCGTAGTGATAATCGACGTTGCCGAAGATCTGCCGCGAAGCGAGGAAATGCACCTCGGTGCCGCGCTTTTCGCTTGTGCCGGTGACGCGCAGCGGCGCGGTGGGCACGCCATCGGCGAATTCCAGTTGGTGCACCTTGCCGTCGCGCCAGATGGTGAGCCGCAGCCAGCTAGAAAGCGCGTTGACCACCGACACGCCGACGCCATGCAAGCCGCCCGACACCTTGTAGGTGTTGGAGTCGAATTTGCCGCCCGCATGCAGCTCGGTCATGACGATCTCGGCCGCCGATCGCCTGAGTTCGTCGTCCTCCTTGTTCCCGGTCGGAATGCCGCGGCCGTTGTCCAGCACCGAGATCGAATTGTCGGTGTGGATCGTGACCACGATCTCGTCGCAGAATCCGGCCAGCGCCTCGTCGACCGAGTTGTCCACCACCTCGAACACCATGTGGTGCAGGCCGGTGCCGTCGGAAGTGTCGCCGATGTACATGCCGGGGCGCTTGCGCACCGCCTCGAGGCCCTTCAGGACCTTGATGCTGTCCGAGTCGTAATCGCTGGCCTCGGGTCGCTGCTGTTCGGGTTCGCCCACTCTGGTTCCTTCCTCAGATGCGCATCGGCATGACGACGTACTTGAACTCAGGCTCCGCCGGAAACTGCAGCAGCGCGCTCGAGGCGGCATCGCCGAAACGACATTCCACTTCGCTTGCAGAAACGTTGTTCAGGACGTCGAGCAGGTAGTTGACGTTGAAGCCGATGTCGAGAGCGTCGCCGGCGTACTTCACGTCGAGCTCCTCCTGCGCCTCTTCCTGCTCGGCGTTGGAAGACACGATCTTCAGGCTGCCGTCGGTGAGCACCCAGCGCACGCCGCGGAATTTTTCGTTCGACAGGATGGCAGCGCGCTGCAGCGACTGGCGCAGTACTTCGCGCTCGAGCGTCACCAGGTTCTTGTGCTGCGTCGGAATGACGCGCGTGTAGTCGGGAAACTTTCCATCCACGAGTTTCGACACCAGTTCCACGGTGCCGAAGGTGAACGCCGCCTGCGTCGCTGAAAGCTCGATCTTCACCTCGTCTTCGCTGTCGGCGAGCAGCTTGGACAGTTCGAGAATCGTCTTCCTGGGCACGATCACTTCCAGGCGCGGCAGGCTCATGGGCAGGGCCATGGCGGTATACGCCAGCCGGTGGCCGTCGGTCGCCACCAAGCGCAGCTGTCGATCCTCGACCAGCACCAGAAGGCCGTTCAGGTAGTAGCGGATGTCCTGCTGCGCCATGGCGTACTGCACCAGCGCGAGCTGACGCCGCAGATCCTTTTGCGGGAGCGAAAAACGCGCCACCTCACCGCTTGGCTTCGCCAGCCGCGGGAAATCCTCGGCGGGCAGGGTCTGCAGCACGAACCGGCTCTTGCCGGCCTTGATCTGTAGCCGCTTTTCCTGCTGCTGCACGGTGATCTCGGCGTCTTCGGGAAGCGCGCGCAGGATATCGACGAGCTTGCGGGCGCCGACGGTGACCGGCCGCGCGTCGCCGCCTGCGGCGAGCGTCGAATGCGCTGTGATCTGAATCTCGATGTCGGTGGCAAGAAACGACAACGTGCCTTCGGCCCGATCGATGAGCACGTTCGACAGGATCGGCAGGGTGTGGCGCCGCTCGATAATGCCGCTTACCGCCGAAAGCGGTGCGAGAAGTTCGTCGCGCTTCGCTTTGACCAAGGCCATTATTTATCCTTAGTAGTAGTTAATAGAACAGGCTGAGTTGTGCCGGCAGCACAAAAAAGCCTTTGCGCTGAGCGGCTTGCGGCGCGCGCCCGGCCGGGAGAAGCTGTGGACGGCGTGTGCACGACTGTGGATCGAAAAACGCATCGCGCGCGGCGCTCGCCTTACGCACAATCCGCGCAGCGGTAATCCACAGGTTTCTCATCCTTTCAACACCTGCTCGAGAACCAGGTAGTCGCGGTTGAGCACCGAGTCCTTCTTGCGCAGCGACGAAATCGTGCGGCAGGCGTGCAGCACAGTCGTATGGTCACGGTTGCCGAAGGCCTCGCCAATCTCAGGCAGGCTCATAGGCGTCAACTCCTTGGCGAGGGACATCGCCACCTGGCGCGGCCGCGCCACGTTGCGGCTGCGCTTCTTGGAGTGCATGTCCGACATCTTGATCTTGAAATACTCGGCCACGGTCTTCTGGATGCCGTCGACGCTGATCTGGCGGCTGGCGACGTTGAGAATGTCGCGCAGCGCTTCCTTGGCCATTTCCAGTGTGATTTCGCGCCCGGTAAAACGCGCAAATGCGAGCACCTTCTTCAGCGCCCCCTCCAGTTCGCGCACGTTGGAGCGGATGTTCTTGGCGATGAAGAACGCGATCTCCTCGGAAATCTGCGCGGCTTCGGCTTCCGCCTTCTTCAGCACGATCGCCACGCGCATCTCCAGCTCGGGCGGCTCGATGGCCACCGTCAGACCCCAGCCGAAACGCGAGATGAGACGCTCTTCCATGCCGGCGATTTCCTTGGGGTAGGTGTCGCAGGAGATCACGATCTGCTTGTGCGCCTCGACCAGCGCGTTGAAGGCGTAGAAGAACTCCTCCTGCGTGCGACCCTTGTTGGAAAAGAACTGGATGTCGTCGATCAGCAGCAGATCGAGGGAATGGTAGTAGCGCTTGAATTCGTCGAACGACTTCTGCTGGTAGGCGCGTACCACGTCCGTGACGTACTGCTCGGCATGCGTGTAGCGCAGCCTCGCCTGCGGCCGCTGTTCGGCAAGGTGATTGCCGATCGCCTGCAGCAGGTGTGTCTTGCCCAGGCCGACGCCGCCGTAGATGAACAGCGGGTTGTAGGAAATGCCCGGGTTCTCGGCGACCTGGATGGCTGCCGCGCGCGCCAGTTGGTTGGCCTTGCCAGTGACAAAGCTGTCGAAGGTGAACAGGCGATTGAGGCGCGCCCGGTCGAGGGCCGGCGGCGCGGCGCCGTTGGCGCGGACCGCCGGATCGCGCTGCGGCGCGGCTTCGCCGCCGCGCGCCAGCACCAATCGGAGCCCGAGCTCGCGGCCGCTCGCTTCGGCAACTAGGCGCTCGATGCGCGCGGCAAAACGCTCGCGCACCAGCTCGAGCACGAACCGGTTGGGAGCGGCGAGCACTAGCGTGCCGGGCTCCGCCGCACCAGTGTCGGCGGCAAGCGGGCGAATCCAGGTATTGAATTGTTGCGCGGGAACCTCCTGCTCCAAACGGCGCAGGCAGGCGTCCCAGAGGCTTTGCATGTTCTCGACGGTCTCGCGCAGCGCGTTGTTCGGGGCTTCACCGGGGCCGCGCTTGGCACGCCGGCTAGAACGAAATTTTACCCCTTCCGCGCAACGTTATCCACAGGATTGACGTGCATTGCGCGCGTTGGCGCCAGTATTTGACAATGCTGCGCGGCACAGGCTCTAATACCGCCCTTTTTCGCAGCGAGCAAGCCGATGAAGCGCACCTATCAGCCGTCCAAGACTCGCCGCGCGCGGCGCCACGGATTTCTCGTCCGCAGCCGAACCGCTTCGGGACGCGCTGTGCTGCGCGCACGTCGCGCTCGCGGCCGCAAGCGGCTCTCGGTATAGGCTCCAGAGGAGCGTGCCGGGTCGCGGCAAGCCTGCGCGCTACGGGTTCGGCGCGGAGCGCAGGCTGGCGCGCAGCGCCGAGTTCGAGCGGTTGCTGAGTCTTGGGACGCGCCGGAATTTCTCCGGTTATACCTTCTACCTGGAGCGCCGCGCGGAAGGACCGCCGCGGCTCGGCATTCTCGTTTCGCGCAGGCACTCGGCAAAGGCAACGGAGCGCAATGGCATCAAACGGTGCATACGAGAGGCATTCCGGCTGGAGCAGGCTCGCCTCGGCGCGCTCGACGTATTGGTGCGCCCGCCGTATGGCGCACGCGCCTCTGCGGCCATGCTAACGCGCGTGCGCGAATTGTTCGGCAGGCTCGAGCAATGACCGGACTGGTGCGCCTGGCACTGCGCGGCTACCAGTATTTTGTGAGCCCTCTGCTCGGGCCCGCCTGCCGCTTCCACCCTAGCTGTTCG
>JAOTWE010000061.1 GCA_029863065.1 Betaproteobacteria bacterium | reverse complement strand
CGCCCTGCGAAGAGGCCTGCGTGCTGCGCATCAACGCCGACCCGGTCGGCATCAAGTCGATCGAGCACGCCATCATCGACCGCGCATGGCAGGAAGGCTGGGTGCGGCCTGAGCTCCCGGCGCTGAAGACGGGAAAGAAGGTGGCGGTGGTCGGTTCAGGGCCGGCAGGTCTCGCCTGCGCGCAGCAGCTGGCGCGCGCCGGACACGCGGTGACGCTCTACGAGAAGAACGATCGCATCGGCGGGTTGCTGCGCTACGGCATCCCCGACTTCAAGATGGAGAAGCACCACATCGATCGCCGCATCGCGCAGATGCAGGCCGAAGGCGTCGAGTTTCTCGTCAACCGCGTGGTGGGGAGTGATCCCGTGGGGGCCGGCAACGTTGTGGCGCAGGCCGTGCCGCCGGCAAAGCTGCTGACCGAATTCGATGCTGTCGTGCTCGCGGGGGGCGCGGAGGTGCCGCGCGATCTGCCCGTCCCGGGACGCGCGCTCGCGGGCGTGCATTTCGCCATGGATTTCCTGCCGCTGCAGAACCGGCGCGTGGCGGGCGACGCTGGCGTCGAGGATCTTTGGGCGAGCGGCAAGCATGTGGTGATCATCGGCGGCGGCGATACCGGCTCGGATTGCGTCGGCACTTCGAATCGGCATGGCGCCGCGTCGGTGACGCAATTCGAGCTGCTGCCGATGCCGCCCGATCCGGAAACCAATCCGGTGTGGCCGTACTGGCCGACGCGGTTGCGTACCTCGTCGTCGCACGAAGAAGGCGCCGAACGCGACTGGTCGGTGGCCACCAAGGCTTTGCTCGGCGAGAACGGCCGGGTGAAGGCACTGCGCGCCGTGAAGCTGGAATGGAAGGACGGCAAGCCCGTGGAGATTCCGGGGTCCGAATTCGAGATGCCCGCCGACCTCGTTCTGCTGGCCATGGGTTTCGTTTCTCCGGCGCGCTCGGTGCTGGAGGCGCTCGGCGTCGCCGAGGATGCGCGCGGCAACGCACGCGCCGACACCGAGGGCGCCGACGCCTATCGCACGTCGGTGGACAAGGTATTCGCCGCGGGCGACATGCGCCGCGGGCAATCGCTCGTCGTCTGGGCGATCCGCGAGGGCCGTCAATGCGCCCGCGCGGTGGACGAATTCCTGATGGGCGCGTCCGAACTGCCGCGCTAGCTCAGTCGCTCGTTGGCGAGATCCGGTACTCGATGATGCCGGCGTCGGCGTTGAGTGCTTCGGCGAGCATGCGCACGTTGTCGGCCTTGAGGGTGCGCATCACCATGCGGTACTCGAATTGTTCGCCCTCGGCCAGCAGGCGGTAGTTGAGGTTGGCCACCGAAAAGCCGAAGCGCGCGACCAGCTCGCGCAGGCGGGGTTCGGGCATCACCGCGTCGCGTGCGAAGCGCACCGCGAAATTCGCATAAAGCTCGATCGGCATCCTGCCCTCGATCCAGCGGAACACGGAAAGCGTGCCGAGCGCGAGCATCACGCCGAGGCCCGCTGCATAGTAAAAGCCGATGCCGGTGAGAATGCCGATCGCGGCGGTCACCCAGATTGACGCCGCGGTGGTGAGGCCGCGCACCGTGAGGCCCTCCTTGACGATCACGCCGGCGCCCAGGAAGCCGATGCCGGTCATGATGCCTTGCGCCATACGCGTAGGATCGATGACCACCCGCGTACTGCTCAGCGCCGAGAACCACTGCTCTTCGTAGACCGTGATCAGCATGAGCAGGCTCGAAGCGATGCACACGAGCGCGTGCGTTCTGAAACCGGCCGCCCGGCCGCGAAAGCTGCGCTCGAGACCGATGATGCCGCCGGCCGCCAGCGCCGCCAGCAGCCGCAAGAGAATCTGCAGATAGTCGTCGTTCAAGAAAGATCGAGGCGTGCTGTCCTGTGGCGGTCATGTTACCGCGGTTTTCCATGATCTATCAATGAGTTCGCCCGATTCCGGGTGCTAGAATCCGTGCCATGAGCCTCGCCGTGATCGTGCTTGCCGCGGGACAGGGCAAGCGCATGCACTCGGCTTTGCCCAAGGTGCTGCATGCGCTGGCCGGCAAACCGCTGCTCGCTCACGTGCTCGACACGGTCCGGACGCTCGCACCCGCGCAAGTCCTGGTCGTGCATGGCCATGGCGGCGCCGACGTACGCGCCGCGTTCGCCGGTGCGCCCGTGACGTGGGTCGAGCAGGCGCAGCAACTCGGCACCGGGCACGCGCTGGCGCAGGCATTGCCGCAGGTGGCGCGCGGCGCGCAAGTGCTGGTGCTGAACGGCGACGTGCCGCTGGTGCGCGGGGATACGCTCAAGCGGCTCGTCGCGGCGTCCGCAAAGGGGCTCGCCATCTGCACCTCGGACCTGAGCGACCCGGCCGGCTACGGCCGCGTGGTGCGCGATGCGCGTAAGCGCGTGCGCCGCGTCGTCGAGCACAAGGATGCCAGCGCCCGGGACCTGCGCATCCGCGAGTGGTACGCGGGATTCCTGGCCGCTCCGGCGGCGCGCCTGGCGGCCTGGCTGGCGAAGGTGCGGCCTGCCAACGCGCAAGAGGAGTACTACCTGACGGACGTGATTGCGCTCGCCGTAAAGGACCGCGCCGCCATCGCGACAGTGCCGGCTGCGGATCCCTGGGAAGTGGCAGGTGTGAATTCGCGCCACGAGCTCGCGCTTCTCGAGCGCGCCTACCAGAGCGGGCAGGCGAAGCGGCTGCTGGATGCCGGCGTCGCGCTCGCCGATCTGTGGCGGGTGGACGTGCGCGGCGAGCTCGCCTGCGGACGTGACGTGGCCATCGACGTGAATTGCGTTTTCGAGGGCAGCGTGAAGCTCGGCGATAGAGTGCGCGTCGGCCCGAATTGCGTGCTGCGCAACGTCAGCGTGGACGCGGATACCGAGATCCTCGCGTATTCGCTCATCGACACGGCGACGATCGGAAAGCGGTGCAGGATCGGGCCATTTTCACGCATGCGGCCTGGCGTCACACTGGGCGACGAAGTGCATGTGGGCAACTTCGTCGAACTGAAAGCAAGCCGCATCGGGGCGGGATCGAAGGCAAATCACCTGTCCTATATCGGCGATACGGACGTCGGCTCGCGCGTCAACGTCGGCGCTGGCACGATCACCTGCAATTACGACGGCACGGCCAAGCACCGCACCGTGATCGAGGACGACTGCTTCATCGGCTCGGACGCGACCCTGGTCGCTCCGGTGACCATCGCGAAGGGTTCCTATATCGGCGCCGGCTCGACGATCAGCAAGGACACGCCCGCCGGGCAGCTCACCGTGGCACGCGCAAAGCAGGTCTCGCTGCCCAACTGGAAGCCGAGGAAGAAGTAGCTCATGTGCGGAATCGTCGGCGCGGTGGCCACGCGCGATATCGTGCCGGTGCTGGTCGAAGGCCTGCGGCGCCTCGAGTACCGGGGTTACGACTCCTGCGGCGTCGCGGCCGTGGGCGAGGGCGGGCTCGAGCGCGTGCGCAGCGTAGCGCGCGTCGAGGATCTCGCCGGGCAGATCCGCAAGCAGCGCCTCGGGTCCGAAACCGCCATCGCGCATACGCGCTGGGCCACGCACGGCGCGCCCGTGACGCACAACGCCCATCCCATGATCTCGCGCGATGAGATCGCGCTGGTACATAACGGCATCATCGAGAACTATGAAGAGCTGCGCGCGGAACTGCAGGCGCGCGGCTACCAGTTCGACAGCCAGACCGATACCGAGGTGGTGACGCATCTCGTGCAAAGTTTGTACGAGGGCGACCTGTTCCAGGCGGTGCGGCGCGCGGTGAAGCGTCTTGCCGGCGCCTACGCCATCGCGGTGGTGGCGAAGGGCCAGCCGCACCGCGTGGTTGGCGCGCGCGCCGGCAGCCCGCTGGTGGTCGGCGTGGGCGCGAACGAGATGTTCCTCGCTTCGGACGCGCTGGCGCTTGCCGGCACGACAGAGCGCATCGCCTACCTGGAAGAGGGCGACGTCGTGGAGATCGATCTTTCGGGGTTTCGCGTACGGGACGCCGCCGACCGGGAGGTCGAGCGCGAGGTGCGCGTGGTGAAGGCGGGCAGCGCGACCGTGGAGCTCGGGCCCTACAGCCACTACATGCAGAAGGAGATCTTCGAGCAGCCGAGCGCCGTAGCGGCCACGCTGGAAGGCGTGGAGTCGGTCGCCCCGGCGCTCTTCGGCAAGGGCGCCGAGCGCACGCTACAGGGCGCGAAAAGCGTTCTGATCCTCGCCTGCGGCACGAGCTACTATTCCGGGCTCACGGCGAAGTACTGGATCGAGTCCTTGGCGCGCCTGCCGGCACAGGTGGAGATCGCGAGCGAATACCGCTACCGCGACAGCGTGCCAGATCCGTCGACGCTCGTAGTGGTGGTGTCGCAGTCGGGCGAGACCGCGGATACGCTGGCGGCGCTGCGCCACGCGGTCAAGCTGGGCCAGAAGCGCACGCTTGCCGTCTGCAACGTCGCCACCAGCGCCATGATGCGCGAGACGCGGCTCGGGTTCCTGACCCACGCCGGGGTCGAGATCGGCGTTGCCTCGACCAAGGCCTTCACCACGCAGCTCACCGCGCTCTACCTGCTCGCGCTGGTCCTAGCCAAGCTGCGCCGGCGGCTGCCGGTCCGCGCCGAGCGCGCGCACATGAAACGCCTGCGCCAACTGCCCAAAGCTCTCTCGGCGGCGCTGGCGCTGGAGCCCCAGGTCATCGCATGGGCCGGTCGATTTGCGAAGAAGGAGCATGCACTCTTTCTCGGCCGCGGACTGCATTACCCGATCGCGCTGGAAGGCGCGCTGAAGTTGAAGGAGATCTCCTACATTCACGCCGAGGCCTATCCGGCGGGCGAACTGAAGCACGGGCCGCTGGCGCTCGTCACGCGGGAAATGCCGGTGGTGACGGTGGCGCCGAACGACGCGCTGCTCGAGAAGCTGAAATCGAACATGCAGGAGGTGCGCGCGCGCGGCGGCGAGCTCTACGTGCTGGCCGACGCTGATACGCGTATCGCGCCGCAGGAAGGCATGCACGTGATCCGGCTGCCCGAGCATTACGGGCTGCTCTCGCCCATCCTGCATGTGGTGCCGCTGCAGCTGCTTGCCTACCACACGGCGCTCGCGCGCGGCACCGACGTCGACAAGCCGCGCAACCTCGCGAAGTCCGTCACCGTAGAGTAGGGCGGTGAGCCGCTACGACGCGGTGATTGTCGGCGCGGGTCACAACGGCCTTACTTGCGCCTGCTACCTTGCGCGCGCTGGCCTGAAAGTGAAGGTGCTCGAGCGCCGCGCACGCGTCGGCGGCGCCGCGGTCACGGAAGAATTCCATCCCGGCTTCCGCAATTCGGTCGCCGCCTACACGGTGAGCCTGCTGCAGGCGAAAGTGATCCGCGACCTGCGCCTTGCCGAGCACGACCTGCGCATCGTCGAGCGGCCGCTCGCCAATTTCCTGCCGCTCGAAAACGGGTTTCTGAAGGTCGGAGGAGGGCTCGAGGCAACGCAGCGCGAATTCGCGAAATTCTCGGCGCGCGACGCCGAACGCCTGCCCGCGTACTGGGCGCGGCTCGAACGCGTGGCCGACGTGCTCCGGGCGCTCGCCCTGGAAACGCCGCCCAATGTCGGCGGTGGCGTGCGCGATGCGCTGGCCGCGCTGCGCACAGGCTGGAGGATGAAAGAACTCGACATGGTCGCGCGGCGTGACCTGCTGGGCCTGGTTGCGCGCAGCGCCGCCGACTGGCTGGAGGACTGGTTCGAGTCCGAACCCGTGAAGGCGGTCTTCGGCTTCGACGCCGTGGTCGGCACCTATGGCAGTCCCTACCATCCCGGCACGGCCTACGTGCTCCTGCACCACTGCTTTGGCGAGGTGAACGGCAAGCGCGGCCAGTGGGGCCATGCCATCGGCGGCATGGGCGCGATCAGCGAGGCGCTCGCGGCCGAGGCGCGGCGCCTGGGTGTGGAAATTCAGTGCGATACGCCGGTGGCTCAGGTGCGGCCCGGCGTCGTGGTGCTCGAAGACGGCGTGGAAATCGCGGCGCGCGCCGTCGTCGCCAACGTCAACCCGAAGCTCCTCCTCCTCAAGATGGTCGATGCGTCGCTATTGGAGCGCGATTTCCGCGAGCGCATCGAGCGCTACAAGTGCGGCTCGGCGTCGTTCCGCATGAACGTCGCGCTCTCCGCGCTGCCGCGCTTCGCTTGCCTCCCCGAGGCGGGGCCGCACCATGCCTCCGGCATCATCATGGCACCGTCGCTGGGCTACATGGATCGCGCCTACCTCGATGCGCGCGCAGCGGGCATTGCCCGCTCGCCGATCGTCGAAATGGTGATCCCGAGCACGCTCGACGACACACTCGCGCCCAAGGGCGCGCACGTCGCGAGCCTCTTTTGCCAGCACTTCGAGCCCGAGGTGGATTGGGCGGCGCGCAAGGAAGCGGCGATCGAGCAGATCTTCGACGTGGTCGAGTCGCACGCCCCGGGGTTTCGGCAGAGTGTCATCGCGCATTCGGCGCTCTCGCCCGCCGATCTTGAGCAGGAATACGGGCTGGTCGGCGGCGACATCTTTCACGGCCAGCTTTCGCTCGACCAGCTCTGGGCGGCGAGGCCGGTGCTGGGGCACGCCGACTACCGCACGCCGGTGCCGGGGCTGTATCTGTGCGGCTCGGGTGCGCACCCGGGGGGCGGAGTCACCGGCGCGCCGGGACACAATTGCGCGCGCGAAGTTCTGCGGGATTTCGGCCGATTCTTGAAGTAATACCTGCGCGGCAGGCCGGAACCCGTGTGCGGATCCCATGTCATAATCGCCTGCATGCCGCGCGCGCTGAAAACATTGGCTGTTCTGCTCCTCGTCGCCCTGATGCCCCTGCGGGCGATGGCGGCGGTGACCGTTGGCTTTTGCGCGACGGGGCAAATCGACTCCGCCGCCGTGGCACACGTGGACAGCGGCCATGGCGCGGGCGCCCATGAGCATCACGGTGGCGATGTTCCGCCGGCCAAGAGCGGCGCGCCGTCGTGCAGCTCCTGCGTCGAGCATTGTTCCGGCGCCTCATTCGCGCCTCACGCCGCCCAGGCGGTGCACGCGCCTGCCATCACGTACGATCGTATCTTCCTCGCCGAGCGCGTCGCGCCGGCGTTCATTTCCGACCCGCTCGACCGCCCCCCGCTCGCCTAGCTTCGCCGAAGCCTGACCCGCCGCGGCTTTGCGCCGCGGGCGATTCATTCATTGCGAAGGAAGCGAGCATGCAGCACACCCATGTCTATCTGATTGCGCTCGCGGCGCTGGCCGCGGGCACCGTATCTGCACAGACGGGCGCGCGCCCGGATCCCGCCGATCCGCAGGCGCGCACGCCCGCGCCGGTCTACCGCTCCGCGTTCGAGGGCTACCGGCGCCTCGAAGACGGGCAGCGCCCGAGCTGGCGCGAAGCCAACGAGGAAGCCGCGCGCGCCGGTGGCCACGTCGGCATCGTGCGGGAGCAGATGGCCCGCGAGAAGGCGGCGCAGGGAGAGCGCAAATGAGGGCGCTCGCGGTGTTGTCCCTCGGGCTGCTGTCGGGCTGCGTGAGCTTCAGCCCCGACGGCGGCTTCGGCAAAGTCGAGCAGGCGGCCGCGGAGCGCGGTGCGGGCCTACTGCGCTGGGTGCGCTCCGCCGAGGACGCGGACTCGGTCGGCGCCCGCGTCCGGGAGTTGCTGGCAAACCCGCTTTCCGCGGAGGGTGCCGTGCAGATCGCGCTGCTCAACAATCCCGGCCTGCAGGCGCGATACGCCGAGCTTGGTATCGCCGAGGCCGATCTCGTGCAGGCGAGCCGCTGGAGCGGCCCGAAGCTCAGTTTCGCGCGCTTGACGCGCGGCGACGAGATCGAGCGCGAGACGAGCGTGTTCTTCGACGTGCTCGGGCTGCTTTCGATCCCGCTCTCCACGAAGGCGCAGGAGAAGCGCTTCGCCGCCGCACAGCATCGCGCTGCGGAAGAAGCGCTTAACCTCGCGCTGCAGACGCGAAAGGCATGGTTCGCTGCCGTCGCCGCCCAGCAGACCGCGCAATACATGGAGGACGTGCACCTCGCTGCCGAGGCGAGCGCGGACCTCGCACGGCGCATGGCGGAGGTCGGTAACTGGCCTTTCCTCACCCGGGCGCGCGAGCAGGCGTTCTACGCTGATACGACTGCGCAGCTGGCACGCGCGCGCCTGGCGCACACGGCCGCGCGCGAGAAGCTTACGCGCCTGCTCGGATTGTGGGGCGAAGACATCGGCTATGCGCTGCCGGAGCGGTTGCCCGAACTGCCGTCAGCAGTGCGCGAGGGCGAAGAGCTTGAGGCGCAGGCATTGCGCCAGCGGCTGGACGTGCAGGCGGCGCGGGGTGACGCAGAAAGCCTCGCCACATCGCTTGGCTTGACCAAGGTGACCCGTTTCGTGGACCTGGTGGAGGTCGGCGCTTTGCGCAAGACCGAGACCGGCCAGCCCGTGCAGCGCGGCTGGGAACTCGAGCTGCGCATCCCGATCTTCGATTTCGGCGGCGCGCGCACCGCGCGGGCCGAGCACCTGTATATGCAGGCGGTCAACCGCGCAGCTGAAACTGCGATTCGCGCCCGCTCCGAAGTGCGCGAGTCCTACGCCGCCTACCGCACGGCGTTCGATATCGCCCGCCACTACCGCGACGAGATCGTGCCGCTCAGGAAGCGCATCTCGGAGGAGATGCTGCTGCGCTACAACGGCATGCTCTCGTCGGTATTCGAACTGCTCGCCGACTCGCGCCTGGCGGTGGCGAGCGTCAACGCGTATCTCGAGGCGCAGCGCGACTTCTGGATGGCGGAAGCCGACCTGCAGATGGCGCTCACGACCGGTTCGCCGGGTGCGATGGCGACGGCAGCTGCCTCGATGGCACCTGCGGGCGGTGCGCCCGCAGCGCACTGATCAAGGACGATGACGATGACGACACGCAGAAATTTTCTTCGCACTTCGGCCGCGGGACTGTTCGGCGCGGCGCTCGTGACCCGGGCGCGGGCGGCCTCGCTCCCCGAAGCGCCGATCATGGACAAGCCCGACATGGCGCCGCCGCTTTTCCCGCCGCACGGCCGGCCCTACAACCCGGTCGTGACGCTGAACGGCTGGACGCTGCCGTGGCGCATGAAGGACGGCTGGAAGGAGTTCCATCTCGTCGCCGAGCCGGTGCGCCGGCAGATGGCGCCCGGCATGACGGCGAATCTCTGGGGCTACAACGGCCAGTCGCCGGGACCGACCCTCGAATGCGTCGAAGGCGACAAGGTGCGGATCTTCGTCACCAACAGGCTGCCCGAGCACACGACCATCCACTGGCATGGCATCCTGCTGCCGAGCGGCATGGACGGCGTGGGCGGCCTCACGCAGCCACAGATCCCGGTCGGCAAGACCTTCGTCTACGAATTCCAGATGAAGAAATCGGGCACCTTCATGTATCACCCGCACGCCGACGAGATGACGCAGATGGCGATGGGCATGATGGGTTTTCTCGTGGTGCACCCGAAAGATCCCGGCTTCATGCGCGCAGACCGGGACTTCGTGTTCCTCATGAACGCCTACGACATCGATCCGGGCAGCCTCACGCCCCGCGTGAACACCATGACCGACTTCAACCTGTGGTCGTGGAATTCGCGCGTCTTTCCGGGCATCGATCATCTCGTGGCGCGCCGCGGCGACCGCGTGCGCATCCGCATCGGCAATCTCACCATGACCAACCACCCGATCCACCTGCATGGTTACGATTTCGAGGTTACCGGCACTGACGGCGGCTGGGTGCCGAAAACCGCGCGCTGGCCGGAGGTGACCACGGACGTTGCGGTGGGCCAGATGCGCACCATCGAGTTCACGGCCAACGCGCCGGGCGACTGGGCGTTCCACTGCCACAAGTCGCACCACACCATGAACGCTATGGGCCACAACGTGCCCACCATGATCGGCGTGGACCACCGTGGGGTGGCAGCAAAGATCATGAAGCTCGTGCCCGACTACATGGTGATGGGCGAGCGCGGCATGGCCGACATGGGCGAGATGGAGATGCCGATCCCGGACAACACGCTGCCGATGATGACCGGTGCGGGGCCGTTCGGAGCGATCGAGATGGGCGGCATGTTCACTGTGGTGAAAGTGCGCGAAGACCTGGCGCGAAACGACTACAAGGATCCGGGCTGGTACAAGCATCCGCCGGGCACGGTCGCCTATGCATGGGCAGGTGAGCCGCCCCTGGCCCAGCGCAAGGAAGGCGCGCCCAAAGATGCAGTGACGATGAACGTACGCAAGCCCACCGGCCACGCCGGACACCGCTGAGGAAAATCAATGAGACTGCTATTTCTGATACTGGGTATCGCGCTTTCGCATGCTGCCCTCGCGCACGGTGAAAAGGCTCACGCCGTGCCAGAGGTCGACTACTCCAAGGCCGAAAAGAAACCTTTCGGCATCGCGACCGATCCGCGCAAAGCGAAACGCACTATCCGCGTTGAAATGAGCGACGCGATGCGCTTCACCCCGGCCGATATCGAAGTGCGGCGAGGCGAAACCGTGCGCTTCGTCGCCGCCAACAAAGGCCAGGTGCTGCACGAAATGGTACTAGGCACGATGGACGATCTGAACAAGCACGCCGATCTGATGAAGAGATTTCCCGGCATGGAGCACGACGAGCTGCACACGACGCACGTCGCGCCTGGCCAGCGCGGCGAAATCGGCTGGCGCTTCACGAACACCGGTACCTACTACTTCGGCTGCCTCATTCCCGGCCATTTCGAGGCGGGGATGATCGGCAAGATCACTGTAACGCCCTAACCAACGAAAGGTGAAAACGATGAATTCCAGGAAAGTACTTGCGCTTGCAGTCGGCTCACTGGTCGCTTTGGCACTACAGCAACAGGCAGGCGCACAGCAAGGCAGCATGGGCCAGGGCATGGTCGGCCAGCCCGGTGATGCGATGGTTGAGGGGGTCGTGCGCAAGGTGGACAAGGACGCCGGCAAGCTCACGATCAAGCACGGGCCGATCCCGAGCATGGACATGCCGCCAATGACCATGGTGTACCGGGTTAAGGATCCGGCGATGCTGGATCGGGTGAAACCCGGCGACAACGTCACGTTCGCGATGGAGCAGATCGGCGGACAGTTCACCGTGACCAGGCTCGGGGCCGGGAAGTAGCTTTGCGCGCCTTATTTCGGTCTTTCGGCTAACGTCGATTTGATCTGCGTCAATCGCACTTTCCCGCACCAAGGCACTCTGGCAGCCGGATATGCTGAATAGTTCATTGCCGGTTCGTCGCAGCGTCTTCGTGGCGCTTGCCGCGATCGCGCTGATAGCCGTCTTGCTGCGGCCGGCGTGCGAGCTGTGGTTTGCACATGTCGGTGCTGGCGCCGCAGCCGACGACGTCGTGACCTTGGACACAAGCGCGCCGCTTGAGCACGACGGCGATTCGGCGATGCAATGCTGTGCAACCGTCAGCGAGGCGCAGCAGATTGCGCCGCTGCAGGCGGTATCGGGCAGCATGGGGATGGCCGAGGGCGTTGCACCTGCAGCGCTCCTCGTCATGCTCGTCGGCATCGCGCTTTTCGCCCGGCAGTGGCATTGGCTCCGAGCGCCTCCTCGCCGTCCACGGTCCTTCTATCTCCGCTCGGCGCGAATCCTGCGCTGAAATCCTGACGTTGCTCGACCCCGGGCGCCTAGCGCGTCCGGCGTACGCATTGCAGGCAATCGAACGGGATGGGAATGGCTGCGAGGAAATCGATCATGAAGCACCAAGCACTCGCCACTGTGGAAGGGCCCGCGCCGGAGGCGCGTCGGCCGTATCTGTGGCCGCTCGCGATCTTCGTCGTGCTGGCGATCTTTCTCGGCATCGGCCTCACCCTGGACCCGCGCCTGCTGCCTTCGCCGCTCATCGGCAAGCCGGTGCCGCAGTTTCGGCTCGCGCCGGTGCAGGGGCGCACGCTTGGGCTCGCCACCGAGGACCTGCGCGGTGAGGTCGCCGTGGTCAATGTATTCGCGTCCTGGTGCACGGCCTGCCGCGACGAGCATCCGCTATGGATGGAACTCGCGGGCAAGCGTGTCCTGCCGATCCACGGCCTCAATTACAAGGACCAGCCCGCGGACGCGGCACGCTGGCTGGACGAACTCGGCGACCCCTACACGCGCACCGGAGCCGACCGCGACGGACGCGTGGGTATCGACTGGGGCGTCTACGGCGTGCCCGAGACTTTCGTCGTCGACAAGCGCGGCGTGATCCGCGACAAGATCATCGGCGCGATCACGCGCAAGACGGTCGACGAGCGGCTGCTGCCGCTGGTGCGCCGGCTGCGGGCGGAATGAACACATGACGGACGCATCAACCATCGGCTTTGCGGTGGCCTTTGGCGCCGGCGTGATTTCCTTTCTGTCGCCCTGCGTGCTGCCGCTGGTGCCAGCCTACGTGTCGTACGTCGCCGGGGATAGCGTGCAGCGCAAACGCCAGATGCACGCCCGCGAGAGGCTCGCGGCACTCGGCATGAGCGTACCGTTCGTCGTCGGCTTTTCGGCGGTATTCATCGGCTTCGGCGCCAGTGCGAGCGTGCTCGGTCAGCTGCTGCAGCGCTATCGCTACGAGGCCAACCTCGTCGCCGGTGCGGTGGTGATCGCGTTCGGCCTGTTCATGCTGGGATTCTGGCGCTGGCTGCCCTGGCTGCAGCGCGACCTGCGGATGCATCCGCGCCTCGCGGGCGGAAATCCGTTTGCGGCATTCGTGCTCGGCGTCGCGTTCGCGTTCGGCTGGACGCCCTGCATCGGGCCGATTCTCGGCGCGATCCTTGCAGTGAGCGCGGTTGGCACCAGCGGCGGGGGGATTGGCCTGCTGAGTGCGTACTCGCTCGGCCTGGGCGTGCCGTTTCTGCTGACCGCGCTGTTCATCGACCGCGCCGCCGCTGCGCTGGCAAGGCTGCGCGGCTTCGGCGCCGCGCTGCAGATTGGCGGCGGCCTGATGCTGGTGGTGCTTGGCATCGCGATGCTCACCGGCTGGCTGACGGCGTTCGCGAACTGGCTGCTGCGAACGTTTCCCGCACTGGGCGCAATCGGATGAAACGACCATACGCAATCAAAATTTGAAGGAGGATTTATGACGCGAAGCGCAACCACAGCAAGAAGACTTTCCAGCAACGCCGGGCTT